>JALVEG010000088.1 GCA_027031145.1 Saprospiraceae bacterium
TAATAAATGATTGTTGTGGTATGCTTTTAAATGATTACTGATTTTACATTAAAATTATGATAGTATTTTTTTATTTGGGTTTTCCTTAGCGACCCTTAGCGTATCCTCAGCGTTCCTTCGCGGGAAAAATAAACAGAATTAAAGTTTTATTTGATAAGCTTTTATCTCTAGCAAAGAGCACAAAGGTAACGCGGAGTTTCGCAAAGGAGTTACTTAAAACACATTGGCATAAATATATACTTGGTCAATATTATTGGTATGAAATAAAATATTTGTTATGTTTTTTATTCAATCAATTGATAGAATTATTAACAAATCTTTCGTCAAGATAACGGTTGATCTTTTCTTTATTTGGAGTGATATTTGAAAATTGCTCTCTAAGGATCTGCATTACCATTTCCAACAATTCCCTGCGCTTTGATTTTGGATGTAGCTTATCATTCATAATGTTAGGTTTTATACCGAATTAACTTTAAGATGTCGTATAAATATTTAAGAATTAATTTTCCAAGATTGAGTTAAAAAACACAGTCATAGCCATAGCTATGGTGAGTATTTTTAATGAAAATATTGGAAAATTAAACTTGAATATATACGTCATTTTATAGTTAAATTGGTATTGATTAAGAAATAGATCTTAATTACTTAATACGCCTGATAATGAAAATTAATTTGAAATAAATAATGTTGCCTATAATATAGACGCTTTTAAAGTGAAATTCGCTGCTTAAAGACTCAAATTATTTTAAAATTTAAGTAAAATCCTTAATTCCCAATATTCAATTCCGAAGATTCTACAGTTATTACTTTGGCTCCTGTTTCTATTGTTAATTTCTTGCAATAGCCGGGATTTGTTTTAAAAACAATGCAATCAGGAGTGCCTGCAGGTATAATAACATCATCATCTTCAGTTGGAACTCCACAGTCCCAATTTCCTTCTACATGCCAGTAATTGTCTACAGCACCGGTACAGTGAATTGTCTTGACAGGTGGCGCTCCTTCTTTTATTATTGTTGTATTTTTAGCTATCAGCCATAGATCAGGATCAAATTCCAATGATGTAGGCTCAAAGTCAGGAAATGCAAAAAACAAGGTGTCATCAGGACTGTTTTGATGAAATACAAAGATAGTATCATTAGTACCATCACTGAATTTGATCGGGACGGGCATCTCAAAAAATACTCCCTGATTTGCAGAATGGGTTTGGGTGATCTTGATACGAATTTTATTGTTGCAATTGGTATCTACAGACCATCGAAATTTATAATCAGGCCATCCTTCGCTATAATACCAGTCATCAAAAAACTCTGTCAAACTGGTATCTCCTGCTGTTTCAAGATGAGCTTGCAAATCAGGCGTACGAGCATAATCATAAACCAAATCGGGATCAAGGATATAATCATTAAGCCCCTGAAAAAAATCATCATCACCCAGTATCCAACGCAGCATGTGCAATAAATATGCACCTTTATTGTATGAAAGTCTGGAGTTGAAAATTCGATTGACATTAGTTGTGTCATCACAATACACCGAACCGTAATTATTGCTCAATACACTATTGCGTTTACCGTTTAGCCAATCGTGAAATGATGTTGTCTGAATGCCTTCTTCACATGTTAATCCTTCGAGATATGTAGCAAATCCTTCATTAAGCCAGATATCATGCCAGCTGCCACATGTTATTTTATCTCCGAACCATTGATGTGCCATCTCATGAATTAAAATATAATACCACCAGCCTCCCATAAATGTCATTGTTGTATGTTCCATTCCACCACCAAATCTGCATTGAGCATGCCCGTATTTTTCATTTTCATAAGGATATGGTCCGAATTTTTTTATAAAGAAGTTCATAACTGTGTCCAGATCTTTAGTATTGTCATGTGCAGTAGCGGAATCACAGGGGAATACATAGTTCAATACTTCCAATTGCCCTCCATTGTACAGATCAAATGTGTCTTTGTAGATAGAATATTCAGATGCAGCAAAAGCAATAAGATATGCAGGGATCGGATATTTATGCTTCCAGTGATTAGTGACTTTTGTTCCTTGTTGAATCGTATCCCTGCTTATCAACAAACCATTACTGCCTGTGTGATATTTTACCGGAGTTGTAACAAACATGTCAACGGAATCTATTTTGTCGATCAATGTTTCTTTGCAGGGCCACCAGTTTTTTGCTCCGTAAGGTTCGGACAATGTCCACATTACGGAATCCTGTAAAGAACATGTTGTATTTTTCACTTTAAAAGAGCCGAACCCGTCCTCATAAGGAATTCCATGATAATAAATTGTTAATGAATCCAGTATTCCTACTTGCAAAGTGGAATTGAAATTCACCCTGAATTCCAAATTTGTCGGAAAAGAATATGTTAAATCCGAATCGTGATATTTTACGGAATCAACCGTCATATTATTCCTGAAATCAAAATACATCTGATTTAAAGAGTTTAAAGGAACAAAATAAGTTGTTACATTTCCTTCGATATATTTCACTGCCGGATCCACATCCAGTTCAAATCTATGATATTTCAGGTCATAATTGGTTGTGTTTTGAGAGGAACGTACTTGAATTTGATTATTATTGCTCTTTCTTATCAATGGTTTATCTGTTATAGCCTGTCCGTAGGAAATAATAGAAAATAAAATAAACCAAAATGATAAAGCAACTTTATAATTCATACCTGAAATATTATTTTTAAAACCATTCAGATACAAAATTAATATAAAAAATGGAATTTTGCAATAGATACAGAGTGAAAGGTACATTTCATTTATTTGTATAGCGGGTTGGGTTCTCCTTTATTTATCCTTTTGGGATGAATTAGAGGCGAGTTATGAAAATAATCTTCAATAACATTTGAATCTCCTTGGTGTTCCTTCGCATGAACTTGGCTGACCTTAGCGGGAAAAATCCATATCTAATTAAATTATTATAATGAATAATGCAAGATAAACTATAAAATCTTAAAATCATAATCTTCTATAAATTCTATTAATTCATGCATATCAATTAAAGAACATGTACCAAAAATTCTAATAGTCCTTTCATCTATTTTATCAAAATGTATTTCCCTGTCAACCCCATCTCTATTAATAAATTCTTTAGATTTTTTTTTCAATAAATAATCTATTTGTAAATAATCACTGTTTTTTAATTTATAACTGTAAACAGCATCAAACGAATAAATTTTTACTTCATTCATCTCAACATCATCAAGAATAAATTCATCCTCATCCTCATCATCTTCCTGAATTTTATCATCTTGAACAATAAAACCCTCAGGTGTCATGGTAAATGATGACAATAAATCGCTTATTGGAGAATCATCTAATAAATACTCAACATTAAAATAATCAATATTAAGAGTTTTTCTTATTTTTCCTGCTTTATTACCCACAGTTGATTTCTTGGTACTAAAAAACTCACACACAGTATCAAAACTAAATTCGGGATACTCAAAGGAATTAACTATGAAATTAGCCTTTGCCATTGCCCAAATAAATGAAGCTGCCCAAATATTCTCTTCACCCCTACAATATGCATTTGGGATTTTTTTCAAATAATCTTTTTTAATCTTAATGCATAAATCTTCGCAACTTTTGTTCAAATATATTTTACAAAAACTTACAATCAATTTTTCTATAGCAGTATTTTTATCCTTACAATTATCCTGTTTTTTACTACGTTTTTTATCGCTTTTATTATTATGTACTACCTTCATTATATTATATTTTTATTATTTGTATCTACTAATATAGGGTGTTTTTGATATGAAAAAAATCATTTTTTTTTGCACGGGACACTAAAAGGACTATGTTAAAAAAACTGATATAAGGAAAAGAGGTGTATTTCATTTTTTCGCTTTTCCCATTCTTTGCCTCTGACTCCTCCCGAAGGGATACATAAAAGAGAATCAACCCTCAACGCGAAAAAATGAAATGCGCCCCAAAAAAGTGGTTTTTTCAATCAACATGATTTTACATGAGTTGTTACCAATCATCCTGGTACAATATTAATATAAAAAAAGGAATTTTGCAATAGTTAAGCTAGATTTTTACTGACTTTTAAACACCTTAAATATATGTTTTGTCATATTATTATTAATTAATTGGATAAAATATATCCCTTTTGGAAAGGATGATAAGTCAATTTCTTTAATATTTTTATTTTTTATTAAAGTTTGTCCCATAATATCAAAAACCGATAAACAATTAAATCCGGCCGATGATATAATTATTTTTCCGGTGGTCGGATTTGGGTACACTTTTATTTTTTCAGTAGTTAAAGTCTTTTTGGCTATTGCATTTGTTTTATTTGGAATTACCAACGTAGATTTCATTAAAACTACAGTGTATGGATTCCAGGTTGACATAGTGTAATAAATAGTAACCAGAGAATCTTTTATTGTACTCATATCTTTGAACATATAAGGAGCATATTCTCCGCCCCATTGATATTCTCTTCCCGGATCCTGAACTGAATCACATACTGAATAATTCCAATTTGTATGAATAAAGTTACAATATCCATTATCCTGCCACGGATCAAATATCAGCTGTTCATTTCCAAAAGGACCCCAAGGATTATCAGCAGTTCTCAACAAAATACCTCTTGGATTGTCACATGCATAGAGGATCAACCATTTTTCTAAGAGTGGATTATAGGCTGTTGATAGTTCACCACCACAAGAGATATCAACAACAGGAACTGCATCTTTCTCATTCTTAGACCAAATTGGCATTTGATTTTCCAATCCTGAAAAATAGTAAATACTCTCTTTAAACTCTATACTGTCTTCTGCCTGACAATACATATAAACAGCACTTTTTCTGAATATTCCTGTTCCTAAAGCAACCAGTACTTTGTCCCATTGTCCGGGTAGATTAGGGAAATGACTTCTTTTCACTTTATTTATACTTATATTAATAAAATGATCAACTGAGATACTA
>JALVEG010000089.1 GCA_027031145.1 Saprospiraceae bacterium
AACATATCAATTGTATTAATTGGAATTTCCTGGTTTCTAATTCTCAGTGGAATCATAGTGATAGGATATTACTTAATTGATTTATCGATATATTTCAAAATTAGAGGCTCTATTCAGCCAGATATTGAAAAAACAGGTCAAGTAGGTGATTTCATAGGTGGTATAGTAGGTTCATTGTGGGCATTAGCAGGTGTTTTCTTATTGTTTCTAACTCTAAGAATTAGCAACAAACAGTTTAAATTGCAACAAAACGAAATGAAACTTCAAAGAAGCGAAATGCAACTCAATAGGATTACAGATTTAATCAAGAACCAAAGAAATACGCTCAATGCACACATTGATCAATTAGAGCTAAAAATACCAAACAGATCTGGAGGAACAAAGTTAAATGCACTATATTATGTAAATAGATATGTTAGAGAATATTTTGCATCTAGTAAGGACATGTCTAAACTTAGTGAAAGTGAAGAAGTTTTGTTCAATCATATAAATAATTTTCTTATATCACAAAAAATGTATGATTTTATCCGAGATTATCAATATTCCTTAGGTATTCTTTCAAGAATTATGCAAAATTACAATGAAGAATTTGAAAGGCTACATAACGAAATATACAAATCAGATACAAAATATTTAAAATCATTAATTACGATGAGTTTAAACATTCAACAATTAAACTATTTTATGAACTCTTGTAAACTATTCTATCAAAAAAAGAACGAATATTTAGAATCAACAAGCGATAAAGAAAAATTAAAGGATCTAACTGTTATGTTTGAAAATTTTGAAAAGGCAAATATTTGGGCAAAAGAATTATGTGCGCATGTTATCACATTTGAATAGAAGCCAACATGTCTCAATCATTATGATTAATTTCAAATAAACAAGTCAATAATGAATACAGAATTAATAAGAAATTGGTTGTTGATAGTGCCAACAGAGGTTACTAATACAAATGATATAGAGTATAAAAAATTCATTCAGCTTTATTTCATATTGAACAATTTTTTTTGTGAAGTTTTCCCTTTAGGTAATTGTAAAAGCAAAGATGGCCAAAGAATGAAAGAGGAATTTCCAAAATTGGTTTTCCAAAACTGGGGAAATATCGAATATTCAACAAAAAGAGAAATAAAAGATATTCATTTAATTATACTTAAACATATCAAATTTGCAATTGACAATCATTTTTATATTACAAAAGATAAGAATGATTTTTCATTCACCGAACTCATTAAAATTAAATACTCTGAGGGAGATGGTTACATCAAGACAAAATCTGATGCAATACTATTTAAAAAATTGAGCCTATGTAATTATAATAACTTATCAGGAAAAAAAGCGGAAATTATATTAAAATCTACACTTACAATATTGTATGGAGTTAGAAATAATTTTTATCATGGAGGAAAGAGCAGACTGACAGAACAGACACAACTTTTATCTTATATGAACAATGTGATATTAAGGATTTTGAAGATTTTAATTAAAATTAAACCAGAATTATATGATACTAAGATTAATCAGGCCTTAGCCAAATTAGGGAATGGATATAATAATGAAAGAGTTAATATCACAATTGATTATAGTCGAATCATCAATGCTCCTAATCTAAAGTTTCTTAAGGATTTTTCTTCACCAGATTGTGATTCATTATTTAATTTAATAGAAGAAAAATGGGATACAAAAAAACAAGAAATAAGAAAAAAAGCAAAAGAAATTAAATCAACTGCCTGTAAATACATTGATGCATATATTGACGAAGCAGACGAAGAGCCTACAACATATGTAAAAAGATTGATCGGTTATTTAGAAATAAATACATACATACAGAGAGACAAAAAGTTAACAAAAAGAAAAATTGATCTATTTAGACATTTGATTTCACTAAATACTAAAAGGAAATCAAAGATTAAGGAAATGCTCAAGGTTATATATTTTTTATTTGATGATAGTCATATAAATAGTCAAAGCATATCAAATGTAAATATTTGTAAAAACCATATTGATTTACAAATAGAAAAATTGGTATCAACTTTAAAAGAAGAAGATTTTTTAGACAATCCAAATATTAGGAACAAATTTAATATATTAATAAAAAGAGATTTAAAAAAATACCTTGTTAATGAAAAATCTAGCATAAATGACTGGATTAATTTACCGTCTAATAGTTATTTTAAATTTGCTATTAATTTTATTATTTTCGAACAAATTAATAGCATAATCAATAGAGTAATATATTCTGATGACAGTATAATTGAAAGATTAAAAATACTCTCAACATTTTTAGAGATACCTTTTGAAGATGAAGAAAACAAAGACATCAAAGACTATGAGGATATTTACGATAATATCTACGCTGAAAGAAAGAAAATATTTCATGGGGATACAAATACAACTATTGATACTGATAGTATTAATGAGCTCAATTTAAAATTACAGAATTTCACAAAAGGAATATATAAATGGTTGAAAAAAATAACGGATTTTGAATAATAAATAATGATAACAAGCGATATGACGCAATGGCAAATTTTCACAGAATTTCTAAGAAATTCCCGAAAATTTAACATTGCTACTTGTTCAAAATGCTTACAGTTAGAAATTTTGCCACTGCGCATATCGCAAGACCGTTACATCTCATTTAAAATTCATAAAGGTTCAGTAAATCAACCTTATATCAGGATTTAGAAAAATATTATAATAAGTTTTGAAGAATAGAATTTTCATATTAATTCATAAAAACAAATATTTCATTCAGTTCATTTATGGCTTGATTATTCTGAATGTAATCGCTTTAATCCTTGAATCTTACAAGGAATTACAAATAGAGTTTGGAAAAGTATTTTATTGGTTTGAAGTTTTCTCAGTGATAATTTTCACAATAGAATATCTATTTAGGCTTTGGGTATCTGATTTGGAAACAAAATATGACGGCTCAAACATTATAAAAAGAGTTAAATTTGCTACCTCAACTCTTGGTTTAATTGATTTAATTGCTATTTTACCATTTTATCTTCCGATGATTTTTCCTTTCGATTTAAGGATAGTAAGAATATTAAGGCTTTTCAGACTTTTAAGAATTTTTAAATTAGGTAGATACTCTAAATCTTTACAAACTATTAATAATGTCTTTAAAGAAACCAAATCAGAATTAACAATTACAATCTTTGTTGCTTTCGTTCTGTTAGTACTTTCTTCAACTTTGATGTTTTATATTGAGGGGGATGCACAACCAGACAAATTTTCAAACATTGGTAATGCGTTTTGGTGGTCAATAGCAACTTTAACGACAGTTGGATATGGAGATGTATATCCAATAACAGCGTTAGGTAAAGTTTTAAGTGCATTTATCGCACTTATTGGAATAGGATTTATTGCTTTACCTACAGGAATTATTAGTTCAGCTTTTATTGATAAAATACAAGAAAATAGAGCAAAAAATAAGGATAAAAAATGTAAATGTCCCAAATGTGGAACAGAATTTTAAAATTAATACAATTTGAAAAATCATACAAACTGTAAAATTTAAGCTTAAAAGACAACTCATTTTGTATCTTTGTAATATGGTAAAGAAATTGCGTTTATATTTAGACACCTCAGTTTTTGGAGGTTATTTTGATAAAGAATTCGAAAAGTATACAATTCCTTTCTTTGACAGGGTATTTAAAAGTGAATTTACGGTACTTTATTCTACTGTAACTCAAGATGAACTAATAAATGCACCAGAAAGAGTGAAAGAATTAGTTAAGAGAATTAAAGAGAAAGATACTGAATTTATTAATGAAACAGATGAAGTAGTAGAATTAGCTTTAAACTACATTTCAGAAAAAGTTGTTGGTAAAACAAGTTATGCTGATTGTCTCCATATTGCCTTAGCTACAATAAAACAAGCAGACTACCTGATAAGTTGGAACTTTAAACACATTGTTAATGTTGAAAGAATTAGAGGGTATAATTCAATAAATATTAAAAATGGATATAAAGTTTTAGATATTCGTTCACCGAGAGAATTTTTTAATTATGAAGACTAAAAAAGATAAAGATTTTGATGCAGTGGAATATATGCGTAAGCAAAGACGTATATTAAGTGAAAAATTATTGAAAATGACGAAAGAAGAAATTGTTGAGTACTTCAAGAAAAAACGTTCAGTTTCAGTAAAACCTTGTTCTTAACTGAAAAATATATAGATTTTCCTAATTGAATATTCCATTATAATCAAAAACGAGATGTAACACTAGATATAACATCATAGCCGCCTAACATCAGGCTACGCTGCATATCATTATCCGTTATGTGTCAGCTTGGGATATACTTTTGCTGGATATTTAAACAGCTTAATGAACGTTCGTGTGCTTAATCTCCAGAAAAAACATCATTTTGCTGACAGTTTTTTAAAACGCAATAAGGCTTGTGAATTTTAAATGTAGAATTCGGCTAAATTTCGGTAAAATGCGTGAAACTTAAGGATTGGAAAGGCTAAAAAACTCGCTCCATAACGTTTCAAAATTACACGGAAAAGTAGAACAAACATTCGAAGTCTAAATTTCGCCAAAATCAAGGTGGGTTTGAGGATTTTCGAAATGAGATGTGCTCTTGTTGGTTCAGCAAAAAAAGTAAAAATTGCCAACCCGCTTTTTTGGTTCAACCATAAATCTTAAGGCATAAATTAAAACGAAAATTAGGGTTTAAACGGCTTAAAAATGTAGATTAATCGCTTGGGATTGGATATATTTAGATAAAAATTCTTAAATTTGGGGGTTGGTAAAAGGGCATTATTCTTTTTAGTGGAAAAATCGGTCAAAATTCGTAAAAAACGGATTATTGTTTGAGCCCTGACAAAGTCGGGCGAGTTTTAAAACGTTTAGAATTTTTAGTGATTTTGGAGCGTTAAAAAAAGAATACAGCCTTTATTTTTTTTTGTTTCGTTTTTTGTATCAAGACAAAAAA
>JALVEG010000090.1 GCA_027031145.1 Saprospiraceae bacterium
ACAAAGCAACTCCAATCACAGCTGATGCCGAGATCAAACCTGCCCATTTTGCAGGCACCAATGCTCCGATAAAAATAGTAGCCAAAAGTATTTGGGTAGGCCATCTTCCGTTACACAATGAAAAATTGTTGGTAATAATTGCTATTAATCTTTCACGAGGACTATCAATTATCCTTGTTGCGACAACCCCGGCTGCATTGCATCCAAATCCCATGCTCATACTCAATGCCTGCTTACCATGTGCACCGGCTTTTTGATATAGTTTATCCAAATTGAAAGCTACTCTCGGCAGATAACCAAAATCTTCAAGCAATGTGAATAATGGGAAAAATATCGCCATCGGAGGAAGCATTACACTCACTACCCAAGCCATTGCCATATATGCACCATCGATCAAAACACCGCTCAACCACCAGGGAAAGCCTAAACTATCAGCAAGATTTTTCAAAAACGGATGTCCATTATCAACCAATATTGTAGCAAGCATAGATGATGGATAGTTAGCCCCGACTATGGTCAGCCAAAAGACCAAAGCCAATAATCCCAGCATTATTGGAAACCCCCAAATCCTGCTTGTTACTATTCTGTCCAACTCGCGATCAAAACTGAAAGGTTTTTTCTTGCCTTCTTTTAGCACTGTAACTTCTGATATCTTTTTGGATTCATCAAATATTGATTCCATCAATTTATCATGAAAATTATCCCCTAATCGCCACCTTATCCTGTTTGCCAATGCTAAAATATCATCGATATCTTCTTCTTCATCAATAATATTTTCTCCTTTTTCAAAATCTATCTTTTTATCTTCTCCGGCTTTTTCACTCTTTTGTTTGACAAAATTGATAATACTTTGATCTCCCTCCAATAATCTCATTGCGATCCATCTCAAATTTGGCAGATCGGGAAATTCTTCTTTTAATTCTTTAACAAGAGGAATGATCGAATCATTAATATTTTTTGGATATTGCAACCTGTATGGTTTGCATATATATTTTCCCGTAGCAACTTCATCTATCGCTTTAAGAAGCTCTTTTATTCCCTGCCCTTGCCGTGCAGCAGTTTCAACTACCGGAACTCCAAGTTTTTTTGACAACAATCTACTGTCTATCGAAATTCCATTTCTCTTTGCTTCATCGATCAAATTGAGACATACCACTACCCTGTCTGTAATTTCCAAGATCTGTAGTGTCAAATTAAGATTTCTCTCCAGTCTTGTGGAATCTATCACAATAACTGTAACATCGGGTTTGCCAAACAAGATAAAATCACGAGCCACAGCTTCATCGGTACTCGTTGACAACAAAGAATATGTGCCCGGAAGATCTACTATTTTATATTTGTTTTGATCATATTGGTATCCTCCTTCCGCTCTTGTGACAGTTTTTCCGGGCCAATTCCCTGTATGCTGTCTAAGGCCTGTAAGTTGGTTGAAAACCGTACTTTTTCCCGTATTGGGATTTCCTGCCAAAGCAATGACAAAGTCAGCATCCCCGGAATCAATACCCATTCTTTTCAGCTCTCCTTTATCATGAACCGGACAATTTGCACAATTGCTGTTAAGTATATTTATTTCGTTATTATTCCCCATAATCATTTATTAAGCAATCTTTTTTACCAATATCTTTTCCGCCTGTTTTTTTCTGAAAGCTATTTCCGTATCCAAAATATCATAAGCTACCGGATCTCCACCGGGACTCACCAACAAAGGGGTTATTTTTGTTCCCGGAACAATCCCCAAATCCATAAACCTCCTTCTTTCCATTCCTCTGCTGGCCGGAGATATCCCGACAATTTCAGCAGTTTCACCTATTTTCAGATCACTCAACCTGTCAAATTTTTCATGCTTTATTTCTTTTTTAGCAGGTACTACAGTTATACTTTCAGCAATCTTATTAGACAATATCTGCTCATTCCCGTCAACCAAAATTTTTATTCTGGTATCTTCTTTTTCCATGATATATATCTCTATACCGGGAAAGATCCCCATTGCCACCAACTGAGTATAAATAATATCAGGTTCATCTTCAACATGAGTAACTATCAGGTTGTCCCCCTCATCATAATCAGTAAGCGGGCCCCCTTTGTAAACAGGTATTTCCCCTTTTTCAGAAGGTATCGGATCACCATGTGGATCATAAACCGGATTACCTATCTTTGAAGCTATGTAATTTGCTTTGTCTGGTGTAATAAAATGCTCAATTTTATCTGCTTCCTTGTGCCATTCCTTTTCTTTGAGTCCGGTTTCATCAGCAAGATATCTCTCCCATATCCTGTGTATTCTTATTATTCTGACTGCATATTCCTTGCCTCTTGGTGTTAATAAAATCTCATCCAAATTATCCCTGATGAGATCCATTTTTACCAATTTCTCTAATATTTCCCTTGTTCTTTCTTCACTGATATCGAGATTTCCCGCAATATTATCCGGATGACAAACAATATCTTTGTATTCGCAATCAAATATATATTTCAATGCATCTTCCAGCAGAATTCTTTCCTTGTTTAATTTTGACTTTTTAATTCCGGCATACAGACCCGATTCCGGCCAAAAAAACCATATCAAAAAAGCCAATGAAAATAAAATAAGGATCAAAAATTTTATATCTATCATAAAAAATCAATTTAAAAGTTCCAAATAAATAGTTTTACTCACTTTCTCACTCAATATCATTTCCTTACCATTAATTAAAACATTTATACTATTATCAAAATCAAATTTATCAATAATTTTTATTCTCGCTCCTATCACTAAACCTGCTTTTCCGAGATATTTAATAATTTTGTTATCACTATCCATTACCCTTGCTATTTTGTATTCCTCCCCGGTTTTTGCTTTATTCAATAAAATTAAAACAGGAGAATCAGGCATATTACCATCTCTGTCAGGTATAGGAGAACCATGTGGATCAAAATCAGGAAAATCAAGAAAAGCGTCTATCTTATCCATCAGCTGATCAGAACTCAAATGCTCGAGATTTTCAGCTTCCTCATGCACTTCTGACCAATCCATTCCCAGTGTCTTTACAAGGAACATTTCCCACAATCTGTGTCTTCTCAATACTTTCAAAGCTTCTTTTTCACCCTGAGAGGTTAAAACAAGTCCTTTATATGGTCTGTAATGTATCAAACCGTCAATAGAAAGCTTTTTTGACATATCACTGATGGCCGCATTGCTTACATTCAATACATCAGCCAGGTAAGATGCTGAAGTAGAATCATTACCTTTTTCCTTTTGTTTATAAATATTCTTCAGGAAATCCTGTTTTGAAAAAGTGATCATTTTAAATTAAGTTAAATATTTTTTTAAGCTTACTTAAATTTAAACAATCACAATCAAAAAAAGTTTAAGATCACTTGTGAAATCCTAGAGGTGCATTTTATTTGAGGTGTATTTCATTTTTGTTAAATACTTGAAAATTCACATTAAACCGAAAATTCTTTGTGTTACTTTGTGAAATTTGAGTTTTTGTGTCAATTTGAATTTTTTTATGACACAAAGATATACTGTAACTATTTTACTTATCCGGTATAAAATTTTCAGCAAAGGAAGGAAACTTTGCAGAACCGAAATGAGCAAAATTTTCATTCGAAACTAATCTGGGCTTATAATTTTTAATAAATTCAGAAATAAAAGCTGTTAACTTATTGAATTCCATATTCTTGCTATTAGGCTTAGGATAATATGAGATATAATCAATATTTCCATTTTTATTCCAAAATACATTGAGCCATATTTTAATTCCATTTAGATCAAACCCTATTTTATGAGAAAAAGATTCCATATCATTTAACAAATACATCCAATTTATATAAGCCAATTCGATTGAATCATTGCTAACATCAATTAGATTTTGCGGATACTGTTTAATCAGTCCGGAATATTCATTTTCATATTCACCTACAAGAAAAGCTTTAGGCATTTCGCTGTTTTTCTCCCCTTGAGAATACAGGAAAGAAGAACTTGAAATTAATACAAAAATTAAAATGGCTGTTGTTATATTTATATTCATCATTAGATTTAAAAAGCTAAATTAATAAAATTTAATTATGATAAAAATTAATCCAGAAATATTTTTAATTTAAGCTCTTCACTACCCGTATCATTGTGTGCAACTATGGTTATATAATTCCAACCTTTTATAAGTTTTAAATCAGCTTTTATGGTTTTATCTTGTTTGTAATAATAAATATTCTCTATTTTATTATCATTGACAGATATACTAACATTTGATGAATGTTTGATACCTTCAATTTTAGCTTTAAAAGCAAATTTTTTCTCAAATACAGTAGTACCGGATTTTTTTGGATTTATAAGAGTTATCTTAGGTTTTTCAGGTCTACCGCCAAAATTAACATAAGTAGTATCGGAATCAGTACCATAATCATTAGATACTTTTACTATGATTTCATTTTTACCGTTTTTTAAGTAAATTTTTGATGTTAATCTTTCATTTGCCAATTTGAATGCCCTGTTTGGTTCCCCGTTAACATAAATAACGGCATCTGCTTTTCTGTTGATATTTTGAACTATTGCTTCCAAAGGAGTAAAAGCAGAAAGCATGACCAATCCTTTTCTCGGAGTTAATATCTTCACAGCCGGAACAACTTCTTTTCTATATTGAAAAGTTACTTCATCAGCATCTGTTCCCAATCTGTTTTCGGCTTCTACTCTCAAGGTGTTTTTCCCCAATCTTAACTGTAAATGTGAAAAGATAATTCCCCTTTCTTTATCATATTGAAAATCCTGATAGTCATCTCCATTGAAAGTAACATATATATCTTCAACATCTTTTACATTGTCAATAGTCGCCCTAAATACAGCTGTTTCTTCATCAGTCTTAAAACCGTTCCTTGGGGAATTTATTAATACGGATGGTGGTCCTTTTAACGGAATT
>JALVEG010000091.1 GCA_027031145.1 Saprospiraceae bacterium
TAACCGAAGGCGGTTATAAAATAATAAATGATATAAAATTTGATCAGGAAAATAAAAAAGCAAATTCCTATGTCAAAATTAATGATAAAGAAGCAAAAATATATTACAAAAAATTTGATTCCTGCATGTATGATATTTTATCCGTTATTTATAGCTTAAGGAATATTGATAAGACAACTTTGAAACCCGGAGATCAAATACCTTTCAGTATGATGCTCGATGATGAGATCTATCCGTTGGAACTTGAATACATCGGCAACAAAAAACCTGTTGAAGTAAAAAATCTGGGAAAATACGAAGCCATAGAGATTTCTCCTACTATCATAAAAGGAAGAGTTTTTGACAAAAACGAAAGAATGAAAGTCTGGATCTCAAGCAGCAAAAACAATATCCCGCTTATTATCGAATCACCTCTTGCTGTCGGTAAAATAAAAGTTATTCTTCAGGATTATCAAAAATTAAGATACCCTTTAGTAAAAAAATAGATTTACTACAACTTAATCATCTTCTTTACTCCTGTATATCCTGCAATTTCCAATCTATAAAATGCTACTCCTGAAAATGGTATTTCTTTTTCATCTATATCAATAACATTATATCCCCGCTTTGATATACCTGTATATTTTTTTATCACTTTACCTGTCAAATCATATATAGTCAACACATAATCAGAAATTATATCCGTTTTAAAGCCTATTTTAGTATTGTGATCAAACGGATTCGGTTTATTCTGAAATAAGACAAAGATTTCTTCCTCCGGAATATCATTAACAGCTACTGTTTCTTTAACATTGAAATTGATATTATGAGTTTTGATATAATCTCCTGTATATGCCTCGGGTTTTAATAAATCCTTTGAAAATTTCAATTCATTTTTCAATTCGGTTTGCGCATTGGCTTTAAGCTTCAAAGAAAATAAAACATCATCTTTTTCAAATTTACCATTATAAATATTTGTCCAGATAAGAAGCAATTTATTTCCAACCACATTGTAGTTTATGTGATTCCGGGCAATTAGCCCTGAAATAATACTATCCAAAGTCATATTTCCCAAATCAAGTTCAAACTGCATTCCGGCAATATCATCAATATCTCCGCAATAAACAGGAACAACTGAACCTGAATTTTTGTCAATTGTATCATTTCCAATCCATAACTCCATATCAGGTTCAAATTTTTCGATAGTATCAAATTGTGAACTCAAATCTACATCCCCGATTTTCAAAGCATAAAAATCAACATTGTCAACACTATTATTATTTTCCATAATAACAGTATCTCGCAAAGCTTTAAGCAATTCATTATTCAAGTCATTTTGACCGTTATAATTATATTTTTTTGATATTGCTACCCAAGAATTATTATCGAATTTATCTTTTTTACGCAATAAAACATCCAAAATTTGAATGTAGTCGCTTGCTTTTGCTTTTCCATCTGCATTAGCATCCATAGCCCATATTCCCCTGAGGTCAAAACTCGGATAAAGTCCGAGCAAATATCTGTCAAGTAAAATCAAGTCCAAAGTTGAAATGTAGTCCGGATAATTTTCATCATTATTACCGGTAATTACAAATTTTCCCTCCGGTAAACTTAAAGAATAATCTCCGTTTGATGTTATATCGGTAGCAGTAATACTATAATTGGATGCTTTCATTGTCATTCCCGTAAAACCTTTTTCACTATTGATATAATTTACATTACCAAACACGTTTTTATTTCCGTTATATTGTAAAATAATTATGATGTCAGCAAATCCATAATTATTATCATCACATTCTTCATTTTCTGCAAATTCATCCCATACATAAATTCTTGTTGGAACATTACCGGAATAAAGCCCAACAATCATTCTTTTGGAACTGTTTATTGCTGGATCAAAAGCATCTGCCAGACCATCAATATATCTTTCCTCCGTACTAATCAATCCTGTTGAAGGATCAAAATAATAGACTCCATATTGCTGCAATTGGCTTTGCCATACTGCCATATCTTCCCAAATACGAGGTAGTTTATCTGTAAAGGTAAACAACAATTTTTCTTTTGAAGTACAATTATCATTTGATAAAATACATCCTGCTCCACAACCTCCTTTGTCAAATTGAATTGCAGATATTTCAGCTTTACCGTTAGTGAGGTCAACGGAAGCAATATCAACAATAACAGGTTCAGGAGCTTTTTTGTCGGTAATAATAAAAAATTGTTCTTCAGTATTTTCATTATTGCATTTGTCTTCTACCGTCCAGACTATTCTATAGCTACCTTTTGACAATGGATCTATAACTATCAATTTTGATTTCACAGTATTGTCCAAATCATCCTTATTTTTGTTTCCTGCTCTTCCCTGAGTTGGTATTGGTTCGTAATTATAAGAATATTGTATGGTATCTCCCGTATTATTATCAATCAATACATATTTCCAGTTCAAATTTTCATCACTGCCATTTTCAGTTGCTTTTGCCTCCAAATCGACATAGTAAGCATAGCAATCATCAACCGTCAAACATTGATCTTCGACTCTAATTGCAGGAGGAACAGTATCTATGACCCATAAAGTTTGAGTATATTTGTAATACCCGTCTTTGACCAGATGCGAACAATCCAATTTATTACCAACAATAGAGTCTATATTATAATCCGGACCATCCGGTGCAGGTTCATAAATCTGCCAATCAATAACAGCCCATTCTTTCAAAACTTTAAGACAAATATCATTACCCGAAATAAGCGTATCTAAATTTATTATTTCCGCAGTTACATTTGTACATCCCGGATTATCCCACATTGGAGCAACATCGGAACTCTCTCCTGCAAAAATAGTATCATTTTCAGGAAATATAATTGTACATGGATCAAGCGGCATAAGCGTATCATAAGTAATTAACTGATCGCATTTTGCCCTTTTCCCATTTGCTAAAACAGTCCATTCCCTAATAAAAGTATAAGGAATTGTATCTTGATTAAGCACACCATCTTTATAACTTGCAGTATGACCACAAACACTAAGAATCTCCGGCATAATGACGGGATTAATTTCAGGATCAAGGCTTTCGTCACAATATACTGTTACAGGGGGACAATCAATAAGCGGTGGTATTTTACACTCCACAAGTATTGTAGTCCAACAAACATTGTAATGACCATACAAGTCACCTCCGGCTTTCATTCTTTTAGGATCAACGGGGCCATCACCGGGATCTTTATCAAAAACACGCAGAATAACAGGTATTTCTTTGTTTAAATCCTGACAACAAAAATAAACTTCATCATCATACCATATTTCGATTTCATCTGTTGCAGGATTATCGTCTCCATTTTTCTCTTTGCAATATCCGTTTTCCTCGTTATCATCAACTATTCTTGATACTTTATAAAATACAGGATTGCAATTGTCAAAAGAACCCGCATCCAAATCAATAGCTTTCACTAGCCCATATCCAAGAGCAGTCAAATTTTTCTGATCATATTGTTTGCAAACAGCTATTGGACGTTTATCGTCAATGATATTTAATACTGCTTGTTTTTGAGCTTCATTCCCTGCATTGTCTATTGCATGATAAGTTATCGAAAAAACGCCATTTCTATAAGTCTGTAAATACCATATTTCAGTGGAATCAACATAACCGTTATTATTAACATCACCAAAAATTAAGACAGAATCAATTGTTATCCACCATTTGGGATCAGCATCACAATAATCCTTTAAATCAATTATCCCGGGGATTGGTATTTCCAAACTACAAGAGTAGGAATTGGTATAAGCAACAATCGTGTCTTCTATCTCAAAAACAGGTGAAGTTCTGTCTTCGTCAAAAATTATAACCTGGGTATATCTGTAATATCCGTCTTTTACCAATTCGGAACAGTCCAATTTATTATCAATTATCATATCAACATTATCTTCCGCTCCACTGCCTTCACGATACGTTGATTTATTGATTACCGCCCACTCTCTTATGATTTTTGTAAATTGACCGTTGAATGTATCTTCACTTATTATTTTTGTATAAATATTTGCACAGGTACTTTCATCCCAAACCGGTTGAGGAAGACCATATCCATCACAAGCATCTGCAACATCAGATGGAAAAACAATTGAACAAGGATCAAATTCAGGAATCAGTATTTGCGTATATCTGTAATATCCGTCTTCAATCAATTTTGAACAATCCAATTTGTTTCCAATAACCGAATCAATATTGTTTTCCGCCTCTGTTCCCGGTTGATACAAGGTGCTGTCAATCACCGCCCATTCTCTTTCCATCTTATAATAAATACCTTCATTGTCATAAAATGTATCCTGTCTGATAATTTGAGCAGTGACAGGTGCACAAACAAATTTGTTCCATTCCGGTCTATGATTTACAACTGTCCCGCAATCGGAAATAGAATCCGGAGGAAAAACAATATCGCAAGGATTGAATTCCTTGTTTGGATTTACTACTATCAATTGCGTACAACTGTCTTGATTTGAGCATAAACTCAAAGTCCATTTTCGCATTATTTTTTCATAACCAAGGGTATCAATTCCGAGATACATATCATTATATTCCAATCCAAATCCGCAGCCATAATTAAAATCAGGTATTAGTTTTTTGTTTTCATCAGGATCTAAACTTTCATCACAGGATAAAACAACAGGAGAACAATTCAACACAGGAATAATACTACATTTTACATCTACAACTGTCCAACAATCATCATAATGACCATATAAATCACCATCAGGCTCCATTCTTTCCGGATCAACAGGTCCTGATCCGGGATCACTATCGAATACTCTCATTTTAACTAATATCTCATTGTCTATATCATCACAACAAAAATAGACTTCATCATCATACCAAACGTCGGAAATGTCTGTAGTAGGGTTATCGTCCCCAT
>JALVEG010000092.1 GCA_027031145.1 Saprospiraceae bacterium
AAGGTTTTCAAAGGAAAACTAAAAGAACAAAAATTAATTGTAAATAAATATAAATAAATGTTTAACTTTGACAAAATAAGAGTCAAGAAAATTCAGGACGATACAATATTTTATCCAACGGGATAAAGATTTTTAAAGTGAAGCGAGGTCGGAGACACTCGCTTATCAGAGGATAGGTGATAGAAAGAGGTGCAGAGCACCAATAATATTTATAGTATTATTAGAAAGGATAAAATGAGCTACAGAGTAGCGGGATATTGTAAATTATAGACCTAAATCAAAAAACCACGAAAGTGGTTTAATGTGATTAGCCCCGTATGAAATGCGGGGTAAATTTGAGAGGGGGATATGAACGCCGAAAGGTGTTCAATTTGGAATACTGGAATGATGGAATATTGTTTGTTCTGTGTTCGTTATTCTAAAAACGTGGTGGTTTGGACTGTCAAATTTATTTGATAAAAAATATAGGGATTAACAGGTTTTGAGAATTGGAAGTTTTATTGTTTTAAATATCGAATATCGAACAGGGATTTAAGATTTTAGAAGTGAATAAGCAAGATCAGAGATGCTCGCTTATCAGGGACATAAAAAATCCCGTTAGGGATGACATTATGGTAGCCCTGTATGAGCGAAAGCGAAATGCAGGGTAAAAAATGAACAACGTGGATATTTTGGCGGTATTTTTGTGGCGAAGCAAACAAAAATAGGGACAAAATAAAAAGGTAGAAAGGTTTGGAAGTTTGGAAGTTTCAGGTTTGGAGGCTTGGAAAGCGGTCAGAGACGCTCGCTTATCAGGAGCTTTAAATCAAATATCAAAAATCGTTAATCATTATTCGATATTAAAATTCATTACAGAATATCGAACACTGAATATGGATTTAAGATTTTAGAAGTGAATAAGCAAGATCAGAGATGCTCGCTTATCAGGGACATAAAAAATCCCGTTAGGGATGACATTATGGTAGCCCTGTATGAGCGAAAGCGAAATGCAGGGTAAAAAATGAACAACGTGGATATTTTGGCGGTATTTTTGTGGCGAAGCAAACAAAAATAGTGACAAAATAAAAAGGTAGAAAGGTTTGGAAGTTTGGAAGTTTCAGGTTTGGAGGCTTGGAAAGGGAAGTCAGAGACGCTTGCTTATCACGGGAATTTAAGACTCAAAAGCACGACTGCAAGAAGTGATTTTGAAGCCGGCTTATTTGCCGGATTATTGAAGTTTTGGAAAACGAGGTACTGAGACTTTCGCTTATCAGTGATTGCGAATCGCCTTCGCCAAGGCTTCGGCGATTGTAATCGAAATAGAGATTTTTGCATCGGCAATTGCGTGTTGAAATCTCTATGGAGAATCGCCCAAAAAATAAAAAAAGAATAAAATGAAAATATTAGTAACGGGAGGAACGGGATATATAGGAAGTCATACTATTGTCGATTTGATAAACAATGGTTTTGATGTTATATCCGTTGATAGTTTTATCAATTCTGATGGTTCTGCATTGAAAGGAATTGAAAAAATAACCGGAAAGAAAATTATAAATTATCAGTTAGATCTGAGAGATAAAGAAAAAACAAAACAAATATTTACGGAAAATCCCGATATTGAAGGTGTCATTCATTTTGCAGCACTTAAAGCGGTTGGAGAATCCGTGGAAAAACCACTTCTTTATTTTGACAATAATATCAACAGTCTGCTGAATATTCTGGAAAATATTGTTGAAAATGAGGTGAAATACTTTGTTTTTTCATCATCATGCACCGTATATGGCAGCCCTGATAAACTGCCTGTGGATGAAAATACCCCTGTCAAAGAAGCTGAATCCCCTTATGGTCGAACCAAGCAAATAAGCGAACAAATAAGCAAAGATGTTTTGCAAAATACTTCTGTCAAAGCGATCATGCTTCGTTATTTTAATCCTGCCGGAGCTCACGAATCAGCTGAAATGGGAGAAAGTCCGGCATTACCGCCTTTGAACCTGGTACCGATCATAACCGAAACGGCAATTGGCAAACGAAAATCGATGATGGTTTACGGTGATGATTATGATACAAGAGACGGAAGTGCAATACGCGATTATATTCATGTGATGGATCTTGCAGATGCTCATACAAAATCCTTGCAATATTTGATAAATAATACCGATAATCATTTATTTGACTTTTTCAATCTCGGCATAGGACAGGGAGTCACGGTACTGGAAGCTATCAATGCTTTTGAAAAAGTAACCGGGCAAAAACTCAACTATTCAATTTCGGGTAGAAGATCCGGCGATATCCCTGCAATATATGCAGATTATACCAAGGCAAAAAAGCTGCTTAATTGGAATCCCAAAAGAAATATCGAAGATATAATGCGAACTGCCTGGGAATGGGAAAAAGTAAGAAGTAAGGAAGGATAAAGTACGATTCTCCTTCTTTACTTCTTAATTATTCAAGTTCCGCACCTTCGTTAAGTAATTGATATTCAAGGAAAAAAATATAATGCATACGGTAAATATTTAATTATCTGCTATTTATCAATATCTAACGCATTTTAGAAACATAACACGGATGACACTGATTGAACTGATTTTCACAGATTTAATAAACTTATTATCGTTACCGCTGCTATGAAATACCAATTGTTATCAATACATTATTAAGGTGCGAAACTTCAGTTAATTATTAAATTATCTTTTCCTTTTATATTCGTATTCCTTTTTTTCGAATTCGTATTGTTTTTTTACAGCTTTTTTGAATCTATTGCATAATGTGTGCAAAGTATTCATCACTTCTTTTCCTTCTTCTACCAACAATACTTTTTTGCTTTTAAGATCTAAAGCAGCACTTATTTTATACAATGCTGACGAGTGATCAAAAATAACCTCCAGAGTTAAATTTTTACTGTAATTCTTAAATAATTCATTAAAATATTCCACTTTGTGATTACAGAATTCTTCAATTTCAATATGAAATTTTTTATCTACTTCCGATGTATTTTTAACTTTTAATTCTACCATAATTATATATTTATTTTTAACAATTTAAAATTTCAATTAACGACCATCAAAAACCATTCAACATAGAAATATACTATAATATAAAGGTTAAAACCCTGTCATTTAGACATATTAAAATACAAATATATGTCAATATTTCACACTTTGTACTGTTTTAATCTGTCATTTTTATTTCATTTTTCATTTGGCAAATTATTTGTAATAACGGTTTTTGAAAAGTAAATTATTTAATAACAAAAAAACAGAAATTATGAAAAGGTTAATAGTTGCATTATTGACAATGATAACGGTATTAACAGGCTGCAGTCAAAATAAAGTTGACAACAATAATCAATCAAATGCTATTCAGGATACGATTAAGGTACCTGAGAAATCAAATGTTACAAATGAACAAATGTCTAAAGATATTTCAAATTCTATTAAAAAAGATTTTGAAGTAAAAGAAACCGAGAGCAATCTAAAAGCTCTGGAAATAGTAGCTGAAACAGAAAAAGTAATAAGCCTGATCGATAAGAACAAGGACAAAGAGGCAAGGGAAGAAATGGCTAAACTAATCGGGGACCTTGAAATATTGATGACAAAAGATCCAAATGTCGTTCTTGTTCCATTAGGATCCGAGTATGCGGTTAATGATGTGGTTATAGATGTAAAAACTGCAAAACAAATAATCAAAGATGCCAGAAAAGCAATGAAAAAGGGATATTATCAAGTAGCAAAAGAGCTATTGGACGGATTGACAAGCGAATATAATATTATAACGACATATCTTCCCGTTGGAACATATCCTGCTGCAATGAAACTCGCTTCAGCAAAATTGGATGATAAAAAAAGTAAAGAAGCAAAAGATATATTGCTTCAAGCTCTGAATACATTGGTAATAAAAGAAGAAAATATTCCAATGCCTGTATTAAAAGCTGAAGAATTCATTAGTTTAGCTGCAGTTGCTATGGCCGGAACCGAAAAAAACAAAAAGGATGTTGCAAATGTATTACTGGATAATGCAGATTATCAGTTGAAATTGGCTGAAGTAATGGGATATGGTAAAAAAGATAAGGAATTCAAAGAACTTGCCAAAGCTATAAAATCCCTGAAAAAAGCTGTTAACAAAGATCAAGAGACTAAGACAATGTTTGAAGATTTGAGTAAAAAGATCAAAAATTTCAAAGAAAGATTGTTTTTCAAGAAGAATAAAAAATAAAAAAAGCGGGTATAGCCCGCTTTTTTTGGGTGCATTTCATTTTTTTGCAATGCGAGTTGGGTTCTCCTTCAGGAGTTAGAGGCAAAGTGTGGAAAAAGTGAAAAAATGAAATACACCCTTTTTATTTTATCATTTCCAAATATTCCTTTTTCTTCTTTTCAGGTAGAAATGAAGAAATAAATGAATTCTGTGCCAGCTTAATTATATCATTTTCATTTACATCCAGTGCTTTTGCGACAGCTATTAAATTTTCATTGACATAACCTCCAAAATAAGCAGGATCATCTGAATTTACCGAGACTAACATACCCAAATCAAGTTTTTTCTTCAAAGTATGATTTTTCAAATGATTTACATTGCCCAAAGCGACATTGGAAAGGGGACACAGAGTCAAAGGAATCTGCCTGTCAACAATCATTTTTACCAATTCAGGATCATCCATAGCCTTATTGCCATGATCTATCCTGTCAACTTTGAGTATTTCTATACTATTTCTGACATATTCGGCAGGACCTTCTTCTCCTGCATGGGCTGTAGTTTTAAATCCATGTTTTCTCGCTTCTGCAAAGACTTCTTTATATAATCCGGGAGGATAGCCTATTTCAGTGGAAGCTAATCCTATACCTATTAATTTATCCTTGTATTTCAATCCTTCTTTTAAAGTTTCCAATGCGGATTTGGCTCCAAGAT
>JALVEG010000093.1 GCA_027031145.1 Saprospiraceae bacterium
CTCCTGACAAAGTCGGAGCGTATCGAGGCTATCCACAACCTCCGCTCACTTCCTTTTTCTTTCTTTTCACCATAGGTGCGGCAGCAGCTTTAGGCTTTGGTTTTGAATCTGAAACTCCTCCGACGCCATTGCTTGAAACTCCAGTAAAAAACAAAGAAGCTCCCTTTCTAAATTCATATCTCTCCCTTTCAACAATATCTGCTTCAGGTGATGGTTTTTCAGGGTCAATAATTGTTTTAAACCATTTGTTAAGTCCTCCTTTGAGAACATAGCTACCATTATATCCATTACTTTTCAATATCATCCATGCCTGATCTGCTAAACTGGATCCATTTGAAAAAAGAACAGTTTGGTACACATCCTGATCCAGATAATCAACATATTGTTTATTTAAAACAGAATCCAATGGTATATTTAATGCACCCGGAAGAGTAAAATGATCATAATCCTTTTTTGCTCTAACATCTATCAACATCAAAGTGGGATCTTTAGAAATAATTTTTTTTGCTAATTCATCCGTAGAAACATATCTACCTTCCTGATTCAATTGATAAAACAAATAATCCTGTTTTAAAACCTTAGGATGTTTCTTATAATCAGGCAAAAACAAAACCGTAATTCCACCTATAATCAAAAGCGCAAATATTATTTTTTCTTTAAATTTATATTTCATTTTAATAAAATTTTTATTTTTTTTATAATACTTAATTTTATTCCGGCTTATCCAATCCCAAATCATTCAAATCGGATTCATTCATATTTTTAGTATGGGAATTCTGCCACTTTTGAAAAACATAAAAAGAAACCAATGTAACTATAACCATAATAAAAATAAAGATACCGTCTTTAATCCCTAACCATTGAGCTATATCTGTTCTTCCCATATTCCCTGATTTCCTTAAACTTTCGAACACTAAATCATAAGTAAAGATGAATCCGAATATTCCGAGAAAAACACCAATTATAAAAACAATACCATCAATTTTACCTGTAGAAGCAGCACAAAGGCTTGTTCCTGGACAAAATCCACCTACAATAAATCCTAATCCCATTATTGCACCTCCTACCAATGTCGGGATCCAAAAGGTCTTTGGATAAAAAGTAAGTTCAATGTCTATCCAACCTAGATGATGTATGATAAACAATCCGATTGCAGAAGTCATTGCAGCAGTAAAAAATACCTTAATAACAGTTGCATCATAGCCATAAAATACTCCTGCAAGTTTTCTTGTATTTGTAAATCCGGAAGCTTCAAGTAACCAACCAAAGCCAATTCCTATAAAAAATCCTATCAAAATATTAAATTCCGAATTTATAATTTCCTGTGGATATAAAGGTCCCATAATTTCTAATTTTTAGTTTTTATCCAAATTGATTTAAAAATAAAAGCGAAAATAAATCCAAATCCAAAAATACCTATTAGTCCGATATATCCGGATAAAGAATTTACAGCCATTCCGGAAAGTACAAGTCCGGAAGTACAACCCCTGCCCAACTGAGTTCCAATTCCCCACAATGCACCACCGATCAAAGCAAGCCAAAGTCGTTTATTATTTGAAATATGCGGTGCTTTACCAATACTAAATTTTAATCTGTTGAACAATGCAGCAGATAATACAGCCCCAAATACCACTCCAAGCAATTCAAAAACCAACCATGTTTTCAATGGAGATTCTCCCGATTCCAACCTCGGTCCAATATAAGTGTTTTCATGTGCATATTCAGGTGCAACAAAATCAGTGGCTGCAACTGCAACATCTCTATAACCCCCACTGGAGCCAAGACCTTCTCCTGAAAAATACAATGCTGCTATAATAAGCAACCCCAAGAGAAAACCCCCAAGATAAGGATTGATATATTTATTCTTTTTATTCATAATAATTTATTTTTTTTCATTACAAAAATTTATTTATGGAAACATTGGATATTCAGACATCTGTCCTGCCTGAACCATAATTATCCTAAAAATAAGTCCTCCTGCCAATATCAATAGAGCAGGTACAACAATAGGAATGTGAAAACCTCTCAATTCCAATGCTTCTAAAGTAAAAGGAAGTATAAGTCCCAAACCGACAAAAACACCCCAAAATACTGCTGTAAACTCTCCTCCCAGGAACAGACCAGCAGCTTGTTTATATACTTCTGCTCCTGCTTCCATTCCCATAAACATATGTACTATAAAAAATAATTCAATGGCTATAAGGGACATATCAATAGCTGACATTAAAAGTCTTTCCTTTTTATTATTGCTCAGCCACATAACAAAAGCTGATCCAGTTGAAACACCGGAAGTCAGAAATAAAGGTCCTAATATCGGGTTATTCCATAGAGGATGAGCATTGAATGCAGAAAGTAGTATACCCGTATATATACCTAAAATTATTGAATAGATAAGCATGACAAAAGCCAGAAATTTTCTATACTTTCTAAACATTATAATAATAAAGTGAGGAATTAGCCATTTATGTTCCAGTTTAATCAAATATTCAGTCACTTTTGTCATCTTTGACCAACCTCTTTTTATAAGATAATCATCGATACTATCTATAAAGCTCAGAGGCCAAAGCAAAGAAAAGAATGATACAATAACAAGCGTCCAGGCACCCCAGGACATAGGAGAAACAGCTCTTGCTGTCATAAACAATTGCCATACATAAAGCTTGTGATGCAAATCAAAAACTAATAAAAACAAACCTAATGCTATAATAGGAAATGCAAACAAAGGTCCTATTTTAACTGTAAAAGGCATATCCTTTTCTTTACCCAGAAGGTAATATAATGCTGCAAACAACAATATTCCTGCAGCTAAACCTCCTAAAAACAAATAAGAAGAAATCGGAAATCCCCAAACATCAACATGTGGATATAAGTAATCTATATTTCTATCAGTTGCTAATAATTTTTCCATAATACTCTATTTTAAATAATATATTTGTGGTTTGGTTCCTGCCTCAGGAAGAATTGTATAATTTTCTCTTTCTTTGAGCAATTTTGAAATTTTACTTTCGGGGTCATCCAAATCACCAAAATACATACATTCTGTCGGACAAACCGAAACACACGCAGGATCAAGTCCATCTTTTACCCTGTGGTCACAAAATGTACATTTATCTACATATCCGTCAGGATGAAAATATCTTGCATCGTATGGACAAGCTTCTATGCAAGCCCCACACCCAATACATTCATTATGTGTTACCTTTACAATTCCTCCTTCTTCAACATGACTTGCACCTGTCGGACAAGTTCTTACACATGGTGTATCTTCACAATGATTGCATCTTTGTGATTCAAAATGTAAAAACAAATCAGGATAATCACCTTTAACAAATTCCATTATCCAATCCCTTGAATACCCCAAAGGAACATTGTTTTCCGTTTGGCATGCCACTACGCAATCTCCACAGCCAACACATTTATTTACGTCTATTGCCATTGCATATCTCATAATTCTTTATTTTTATGTGGATTTTCAGTTAAAATTGTTACAAAATTATTCCTCATACCTGTTCCTCCTGTTTCAGGATCTATCTTAACATTAGTCAACATTTCATAATCAGCAGATCCTCTCCCATATGTTCTGGTCATTTTTTTAGAATTTGAACCAAATCCGTGGGGCAGATAAACCGAATTCGGATTAATTCTTTGAGTTATTCTGACTTTTGATGGAAATGTTGAAATCTTCCCGTCCTGGTTTTTCAACCAAACTTCCTGATCAGGATCAATTCCATACATTTTTGCGATCTTAGGATGTACCCATAAATGTGTATCTCCCCTTAGATCATGCAAATTAGGACTATTAGTCGTTCTTCCGAAAGTATGCATCGGAACTCTGCCGTAAATTAAATTAAAATATCCGGGAGGAGCTTCATCTTTTGCCTTATACACAGGCAATGCGTCATATCCCCACTCTGCAAAATCAGTAGAATACAATTCAATTTTACCTGTATTTGTATTAAACCAATAAGGTTCGGACTCATTCAGATAAAGAGGTTCTTTTTTATTGAACTTCTTAACTCCTATCTTCTTCATTTCTTCAAGCGAACTACCAACCTGTTTCAACTGCCAATCCAGTACTTCTGCAAAATCTTTCCATGGATAATACTTTTCCAGTCCCAATTTAATTCCTATCTCCCGTGCTATCCACCAGCCCGGTTTTGATTCCCATCTTGGTTCTTTAACAGGTGCCCTCAATGCAATATTGGGAACTTTGTGGTGACTGGTTCTGATATGGTCATATCTTTCAAGATAAGTTGCTTCCGGCAAAAGAACATCGGCATATCCCGTAATTTCAGTAGGCATTGTATCAACAACTACCACCAAATCCAGATTTTGCAATGCTCTCTTTGTTTTTTCAACATCCGGTACAGACTGAATAATATTGGTCGCTGTTATAAACATTCCTTTTATTTTATGCGGACCTTTATATTCAGGAAGTGCATGATCAATAATGATATTGGTTATTCCCATTATTGCCATTTTATGCTTATCTTTTGTATAATCTTTCCACATCCATTTTGGTTTAGGGAATGCCGGATGAGGATAATGGGGTAATTTTATTCTCTCTGGAAAATAAAAACCACCTACTCTACCCCAAGAGCCCAGTAAAGCATTCAAAATAGCTATAGATCTCGTCCTTTGAGTATCGTCTCCGTACCATGCTGTATGTCTTCCCGGATGAATGATCACCTTTGGAGAAGCACTAGCCATTTCCCTGGCTGTTTTTCTGATATCAGCAGCTGAAATAGTTGTTATAGCCTGAGCCCATTCAGGAGTATATTTTTGCACATGATCTTTCAACATATCAAATCCATAAGTATATCTCTCAACATAATCTTTATCATAAATTTCTTCATTAATGATCACATTCATCC
>JALVEG010000094.1 GCA_027031145.1 Saprospiraceae bacterium
ATAATTTAAAGATATTGGCGGCGGGAATTGAAACTTCCGATATCAATTACACAAGATTTTTTATAGTAAAAAAGAACGGGATAATTCCCGAAATAAAAGGCGATGAAAATAAAGCATCCATTTATGTTAAAGTAAAACACGAAAAAGGAAGTTTATTGAAAGTTTTGGAAAAAATAGATGCTTATAATATAAATATGAGCAAACTTCAATCTTACCCCGTTTTGGGTTCAATGAGCGAATATTATTTTCATATAGATCTGGAATTTGAAACAGTGAAACAATATAAAAACCTGATTTCCAAGCTTAAAGAAATAACCCAAAAAACCGAAGAGTTAGGGGTATATAAAAAACATAAATTTTTGTCATGATAATAGAACCGTCAAATAGAGTGAAAAAGATAAAGCAATATTATTTTGCCGGTAAAATGGCGCAAATAGCAGAAATGAATAAGAACGGTGCAAATGTTTTGAATATCGGTATTGGTAGCCCTGATTTGGAGCCTCATTTTGAGGTTATCAATACTTTGATTGATTCGTCTCGAAAACAAGACAATCATGGATATCAGTCTTATCGCGGTATTGAAGAACTGCGTGTTTCTTTTTCCGGTTGGTACAAAAAACATTTTGGAGTGGAGATAAATCCTGACGATGAAATACAAATTTTAATGGGTTCAAAAGAAGGCATAATGCATATTGCAATGGCGTTTTTGAACGAAGGGGATAAGGTATTGGTACCGGATCCCGGTTATCCGACATATACTTCGGCCTCCAAGTTGTCAGGAGCAGAAGTATTGAAATATGATCTGAAAGAAGAAAATAGCTGGTTACCGGATTTCGATAAAATGGAAAAAATGGATTTAAGTGATGTAAAGATCATGTGGTTGAATTATCCTCATATGCCAACAGGAGCAAATGCTACATTAAATTTATTTGAAAAATTAATTAATTTTGCGAAAGCAAATAATATTTTACTTGTAAATGACAATCCGTATAATTTTATTTTAAATGATAATCCCTTAAGTATTTTGAATATTTCCGGTGCAAAAGATGTTGCATTGGAACTCGTTTCTTTAAGCAAATCATATAATATGGCAGGGTGGAGAGTGGGAGCTGTAGCTGGAAAAAATAAGTATCTTAAAGAAATACTTAAATTCAAAAGCAATATGGATTCGGGTATGTTTAAACCGCTGCAGGAAGCAGGGATTACAGCACTTAATCTCAATGGAGATTGGTTTGAAAATATAAATAAAATATATAAAGAGCGAAGAAAAAAGGTTTGGGAGATAATGGATTTTCTCGATTGTGATTATTCAAAAGATAGTACTGGAATGTTTGTTTGGGGTAAAACCCGCATGGAAGATGAAGAAGAATTTATTGAAAGAATATTGCAAAAGTCCCGTGTTTTTATCACTCCGGGAAGAATTTTTGGAAATAATGGAAAGGGATATATCCGTATTTCATTGACAAATAGTGTAGAAAAACTGGACGAAGCATTGAAGAGGATAATGGGAACGATGGAATAGTGTTTCCTTTGTTCCTTGTTCTGTGTTCTTTATTTTTTGTTAATCGTATTTTTGAAAAGGTGAATTAATCCCCCGCTGCCTGCCCCGTGAAATAGACAGAGCCTAAATTGAAAATTTATTTCACAGGGCCTGCCCCGTGAAGTAAATGAAATATTTCATCGGGGGCGGGGGAAAAAGGGGGTGGATAGGATAAAATTTGAATAGAAAACTGTCTTGTCCTGAAATAGGTTGACTCGAAAAGTCAACAAAAATCAGGACGATACACTCCTTATCAGGGTTTAGCCGGCAAGAGGTCATAGACCTTTGCCTGGGAGAGTGGTAAAATCCCGTTAGGGATGACATTATGGTAGCACCAAGTGATTGCAACCCACAAAGCTATTTTGGCGGTATTTTTGTGGCGAAGCAAACAAAAATAGTGACAAAATAAAAGATTGATGTAGATTGAATTGTTTATGTTGAAACGACAGTGATTAAAAATTGGGAGAGAATGGAATTTTTCTTTTTTTGTTACTTCTCCCTTTAGGGTTGGGGCGAAGAGGAACAAAAAAAGGAAAATGGATAAAAGGTAGAGGAATGAGTAGTGACTAAAGTGGTTTTTGGCACAGCAGCCCCCTCTGCCATCCCGCAAGTGCACTGCTCTCCCCCTTGTAGTTTTACTCCACTGCGTTACGTAAAACGACAGGGGGATGACTGAACGGTTTTGATTTTATCAAAAATCAAGTGAGTAAATCTCACTTGATAGTGAAGGAACCTGTGCATCAGCACAGGAGTAGTGCCATTTATAACGAAAGCGAAGTCAGAGACATTAGCTTATCATTTGGGCTGGAAAGTGCGGGTTGGCGGCAACTCCGGTTTCGGAGTAAAACGGAGAAACAGAGCTTGTCCCGCTGAACAGCGGGAAGGCTGTTTACCCCGTGAAACACATGAAATGTTTCATCGGGGGGAGGCAGCGTTGCAAAAAATTATTCGGCGATTGAAAATATTAGAGAAACAAATTTACTTGACTTAAAAAAAGCTTACAAATGAATATCAGTATTATCGGACCGGGACTTATCGGTGGTTCAATAGCCTTGGATTTAAAAAACAAGGGCAATCATATTATCGGAGTAGATAAAAATCCCGGACATTTGGAACAAGCATTACAACTTGGATTGATCGATGTCGCAATGGATATGGATAGTGCCCTTGAAAAATCGGATACGGTTATTTTATCTATCCCGGTGGATGGTATAATTGAATTATTGCCTGAAATTTTAGATAAAATAAATATAAAAACTACTGTAATCGATGTGGGATCGATAAAATCAAATATTTGCAAAGCAATAGAAAACCATCCCAATCGCAGCCGGTTCGTAGCGGCTCATCCACTGGCAGGAACAGAATATTCGGGTCCTAAAGCTGCATTACATGGTTTGTTTAAAAACAAATACAATATAATTTGTGAAGAAGATAGGAGCGATGAAGATGCTCTGGAGACAGCAGTAAATATTTTTAATCAAATAGGAATGACGACCATGTTTATGAATCCCCTGGATCATGATAAACATCTGGCTTATGTTTCTCATTTGTCGCATATAAGTTCGTTTATGTTGGGGCAAACGGTATTGGAAATAGAAAAAGATGAAAAACAGATCTTTAATCTTGCCAGCACGGGATTTGAATCAACGGTAAGACTTGCTAAAAGTTCTGCCGATACCTGGGTTCCAATATTTCAAAACAACCAAAAAAATATCAGTGATTCCCTTGAACAATACATTGGCTTTTTAACAGAATTTAAAAATGCCATAGATACCGATGATCGTGAAAAAATGTATAATATGATATTAAAATCCAATGATATCAGAAGGATCCTAAGCGGGATGAAGCTCAATATTGTGAAATTGAGTTGATATTCGTTTTTAATCATCAAGGATATCAATAATTGATTGTCGTTGCCGGTTAACGATCAATTTTGTAACATCAGGACGGGAATAATGACCAACAGGATCAAAATTTTGACGTTCTTCCAAAACCCTGTTAAAATCAATGGTGCTTATAATCAGATCTTCTTTATCGATCACAGGTTCAACTATCCATTCTCCATCGGGTCCGGCAATACAAGAACCTCCGTTGGCTATGGTTTCAGGTGCATTTTTTAATATTTTATCCAGATGAGGTGTATTTGCAGGAAAATCTTTAACTCGCATTATGCCGGAAACAGATACAACAAAAGAGCGAGATTCTTTAGCAATAAATTTTGTAATATCTTCGGTATTTCGTTTACATCCGGGCCAAACTGCAATATGTAAATTTTCCCCTAAAGCATAAAGAGCTGTTCTGGCAAGTGGCATCCAGTTTTCCCAACAATTCAATCCACCTATGGTAAATTGTTTTAGTTGATGAACCTGAAGGCCATTTCCATCTCCGGCAGCCCAGGTCAAACGTTCTTCATAAGTAGGTTGCAATTTTCTGTGAATAGAACGGATCTCTCCTGTAGAGTCAATATATACCAAAGAACAATATAAACTGTGTCCGCCACGATCTTTAGCCCGTTCGACTATACCGAGATAAATTGCAATATTGTGTTCTTTTGCGAGTAAACAGATCGTTTGCAGATCACCATTTTCAATTTGAACAGAATTTCTGATATAATGAGCATGTATTTCTTTTTGAATCCCTGAATTGAACTTGCTCCCATCCGTCAGAGATAACCAAAATGGATATCCGGGCAGTAAAGCTTCGCTGAAAACGATAAGATTACATTTCTTTTTTCCGGCATCGACTATTGCAGATTTTATTTTATCAATGGTTTTATCCTTATTAAGCCATACCGGAGCGATTTGAGCCAGTGCTATTTTTAAAAGATTTTCCTGATTCATTTTATATTTTTCTTATAAAATATTTTACCTGTAACTATAAGTCCGATAAAAACAAAAACAGCAAAAGTTAAACTGCTAAAAGCCAATTGCATTCCTATTCCAATTGATATTGCTATTGCTTTGGCAACTGAAAATACTTCTCTATCACACTCTCATCCGCTTCATTCGGTAATGTGATCTTAAGTTCCGGGTTTTCTTTCATGGCTCTTTTTGCGGTGAAAATAGCTTCTTTGTTCCTTGCCCAGGATCTCCTTGCAATACCGTTGTTCACATCCCAGTAAAGCATCTCGCGTAAATGTCTGTCGGCATCTTCGGATCCGTCCAATACCATTCCAAATCCTCCATTGATCACTTCTCCCCATCCTACACCTCCACCATTGTGAATGCTAACCCAGGTTGCTCCCCTGAAAGAATCACCTATCACGTTTTGAATCGCCATATCAGCAGTGAATTTTGAGCCGTCATAAATATTGGACGTTTCCCTGAAAGGTGAATCTGTTCCGGAAACATCGTGATGATCCCTGCCCAACACTACAGGTGCTTTGATCTTTCCTGAAGCTATCGCGTCATTGAATGCACGCGCTATTTCTATTCTGCCCCATGCATCCGAATATAAAATCCGGGATTTTGATCCTACAATGGGAATATTTTCCCCGGCAGCTTCGATCCAGTTTATATTGTCTTTTATTTGTCCTTTTACTTCTGCAGGTGATTCTTCATATAATTTTCGCATTACTTCTCCTGCTATTTTATCTGTTGTTTCCAAATCCTCTTTCAAACCGGAAGTACAAACCCATCTGAAAGGACCAAAACCAAAATCAAAAACCATGGGCCCCATTATGTCTTCAACATAAGACTTATATTTGTATTCCGTATGTGAATCATCTGCCCATATATCAGCGTCTGCTCTTCCCGCCTCAAGTAAAAAGGCATTCCCGTAATCCCAAAAATACATACCTTTTGCAGTGAGTTTATTAATGGCATCTACATGCCTTTTCAATGAAATTTTTACTGCGGATAAAAATTCTTTTTTGTTTTCCGTTAATAATTTTTTCGCTTCATCAAAAGTATATCCCACAGGACAATAACCGAGATCATCGATATTGTGAAGAGATGTTTGATCTGAACCTAATTCAACTTTTATATCAGAATCTGCCAGTTTTTCCCACAGATCAACAATATTTCCTGCATAGATCAAAGCTACCGGAATTTCTTCTGATTTGTATTTTTTTATCTTTGATAATAGTTCGTCCAGATCCGAATATACATTTTTCTCATCAACATATCCATCAGTTATTCTTTGTTGAATAGCGGCAGGATCAACTTCCGCAACAACACCGACAGCTCCTGTTATAAGAGCCGCTTTTGTTTGTGCTCCCGACATTCCTCCCAATCCGGAAGTAACAAAAAGTTTTCCTCTCAAATCAGAATCTCCCAGATTGTGTAACCGGCCTGCATTCAATAATGTTATGGTCGTCCCATGAACTATTCCTTGCGGTCCAATATACATAAAAGATCCTGCTGTCATTTGGCCATAGGAAGTCACTCCCAATGCATTGTATTTATTCCAGTCTTCTTTTTTTGAATAATTCGGGATCATCATTCCGTTGCTTACAACTACTCTCGGAGCATCTTTGTGTGAAGGAAAAACACCAAGAGGATGTCCTGAATACAAGACCAGTGTTTGTTCATCGGTCAATTGCGATAAATACTTCATGGTCAATCTGTACTGTGCCCAGTTTTGAAATACCGCTCCGTTTCCTCCGTAAGTGATCAATTCGTGAGGATATTTTGCAACTGTGGGATCCAGGTTGTTTTGGATCATCAACATGATCGATCCCGCTTGTTTGCTTTTAAACGGATATTCCTCCAATGGTCTTGCATACATATCATAATCAGGCCTGAATCTGTACATATATACCCTGCCGTATTTTTCCAATTCTTCGGCAAATTCTTTAGCCAATTCTTCGTGCCATTCTTTTGGAAAATACCGAAGAGCGTTTTTTATTGCTAATACTTTTTCTTTATGGCTCAATACATTATCAATAACTCTTTTGGGGGCATGTGCTACCGTATTATCTCTTTCTTTTGGTTGAGGCAAAGTTTCGGGAATTCCGATTTTTATATCCGTTTTAAAATCTATATTGTTTTTCATAAAAATAATTTATTTTAGAACTCAAAATTAACAAAAATCTTTCAGTGCTGCCTAGTAAAAATATTATTATGTTTAAGAATTTTTTATTTCAGTAATATTATTTAACTTTATTCATTTTAAACATCTTAAGTTTTCAATTATGAAAAAGGTTGCATATATTTTTTTAGTTTTGGTTTTTTTATTCGGCTGTGCTAACGATAAACAAGAACTTATTGATGAATATCATAAAATTTATCCGGTAATAAAAGATAAAAAATTTAAAGAAATATACCAAATTCTGGATAAACAAAGTCAAGAATATTTGAAATTTTTAACCGATACAACAAACTGGCAAATTAATAAAATCCGGAATTATGGGAGAGAGCGCAACGTAGAATACACGACTCTTTTCCTTTATAATATATTAAAATCGGTTTCGAATAGTCAAGATTTTGGCAAGTTGCTTGTCTTGGAAATAATGGGGGTATCGGAAATACCATTATTTAATTGGTTCAAAGAGCCCAGATTAATGGAAGAAAAAACCAAAAAAGAAAACGATAATAATGTTTATATTGCTTATGACTTAAATGAAAAAATATATTATTCAGTAAAAGTTAATTTGAAAAAAAATCAGGATGGTCAATATAAATTGAATATTTTCCCTCTTTTTGAAATGAAAGAAAAAGCATATAAATACCAATTTAAAAAATACAAACGAACCCACTATAATTTACCTGATGATATTTCTGATGAAAAATTAGTAGAACAATTTTTCAAAGAGCTAATTGGTGATTAAGCAGAATAGAAACTTCTTTAATCAAAATTCATTTATTGCTAGCACAACACAATATCTATTTGGTTTTATTTTAATAAAATCTTAAAAGACAAGTTAACATAAAAAGGTAATATTGAATAATTATCGAATTGATTGGTATATTTGTAAATTATTCATTCTAAAATGTATTTTCCTATGAAATTTATGTTTTTATCTTTGACAATTTGTTTATTATTATCTTACAAATTGTCTGCCCAGGATAAAAAAACTCTTCGATTAATTCATAAAGTTGAAAAAAAACTAAATAAATCCGAAAATTATTTTGATAAATGGAGCCATTTTGGAAAAACCAAACTGGATTCTGTATATGTGATAAGAGATAAAAAAATAATTCAACTATTTTATACAAAAGACTTGTCTTATATTCCTTTTAGAGAAAATATTATTGAAGAAGCTCAAAAATCTATAAAAAAACAACTCGGGTGGTGGTTGCGAAAATACAATGTTGAAATCTATAGCGATAAAAAAAATATTAAAGAATTTGTACCGAACATTTACAGAAATAAAATACCGGTAGATTCCTCCAGGTTTGCTGTGATTCAAAACAAAAAAACACCATTGATCACAAGATTTTATCCTCTCGAACCAAATAAAGGTTTGCTGAATAAAAATATTGCCGTTTGGCATAGCCATGGCAGATATTATGAAGCAAAACAGGACAGGTGGAAGTGGCAAAGGCCAAGATTACACTCAACTGCTGAAGATATGTTTCCAATGACCTTTGTACTGGATTATTTGGAACCCATGCTCGAAAATGCCGGTGCTACTGTATTTATTCCGAGAGAAAGAGATACCAACACAAAAGAATATATAGTGGACAGCGATCATACAAATACTAATTTTTCAATAGCTGTTCAAAATATGGATACGACATTAATACCTACAACAGGATTCAAATGGAAAGATACTCTTTTTAACAATGAAAATCCATTTCAAATGGGTGAAAGCTGGATTTTAGTTCCTAAAAAGAATAAAACAGGGCGTATCATTATTTATCCTAATCTTAAAATCTCCGGAAGATATGCTATATATATCAGCTATGGAAAATCAAATAACACAAAGGTAAAATACAGCGTTTATTATTCCGGCGGAAAAGAAGATTTTATTATCGATCAAACACAGGGACAGGGAACATGGATTTATTTGGGAAAATATTTATTAAAAGATGGAGAAATGAGTCCGGGATGTGCTATAGAAATTTCAAGTGATAAAAATTTCAATCTCGATGCAATAAAAATAGGCGGTGGAATGGGTAATGTTGCAAGACGCCCCGATGTAGAGATATTACCAAAGGCATGGTCATTAAAGGGTGGAAAAAAATCTTTTCAAAAAGACACAACCCGGAAAGTAAATCCTGATGCCTTCAGCTGGAAAACAAGCGGTCTTCCCCGATATCTTGAAGGAGCAAGATATTTTTTACAATATTCCGGTTTTCCGGATAGTATTGTTTACAGTCTTTCCGGAGGTAAAAACGATTATAATGATGATTACCAGTCCAGAGGAGAGTGGGTCAATTACCTGATGGGAAAACCAAATGGCCCAACAGACCACAGGGATGTTAAGGGTTTGGGGATTCCCATTGATCTTGCGTTAGCTTTTCATACGGATGCCGGCATTACTCCAAATGATTCAATTATCGGAACTCTTGCTATTTATAGTTCCGATACGCCCGGTACTGTTTTCCCATCCGGTCAATCAAAAATGGTAAACAGGGATCTTGCCGATATCGTTCAAACACAAATTGTAAATGATATCAGATATCTCGATAACCCTAAATGGTCAAGACGCGGAATCTGGAATAAACCTTATTCGGAAGCATGGCGGTCAAATACTCATGATATGCTATTGGAACTTTTGTCCCATCAAAACCTGGCGGATATGAGTTATGGTTTGGATCATCGTTTCAAGTTTGATGTGTCAAGAGCTATTTATAAGGGTCTGTTAAAATTTTTAGCATATCAGGATCATAGCGATTATGTTGTTCAACCTTTACCGGTAGATCATTTTTCAATAGAAATCATCAAAGATAAAAGAATTATGCTTTCCTGGAGTCCTGTTTCTGATCCTCTGGAACCATCTGCATTTCCCGAAGGCTACATCGTTTATCAAAGAGAAAAAGATGAAGATTTTGATAATGGAAAATTTGTACTGGATACTTTTATTGAAATTGATTTACCGGAATATGACAAATTGTATAGTTTCAAAATATCAGCTGTCAATTCCGGGGGAAAAAGTTTTCCTGGCGAAATTCTTTCTGTAGCAATTAAAAATAATAATGCTCCGGTTGCTTTGGTGGTAAATGCATTTGATCGTGTTTCCGGGCCTGCAGTTATAGATGTTCCCGGTTTTTCCGGAGTAAATTATTGGCAGGATATGGGTGTTCCCTACAAAAGAGAGATCGGATTAACGGGATTGGTTCATGATTTTGACCGGAATGTTCCCTGGATCGATGATGATAATCCGGGTTGGGGTGCTAGTTTTGCGGACTGGGAAGGCAGGGTTTTTGCAGGAAATTCATTTGATTATCCTGCTGTTCACGGTAAAGCAATCTTGAATTCCGGTTATTCTTTTGTAAGTACCAGTGATGAGAGTTTCTCAAAGAAAAATTTTAATATTAAGCCATATAAATTTGTAGATATTATTTTTGGTGAAGAAAGGACAATAAAAACATTAAACCAAACTGACTTTAAGGTTTTTACATCTGAAATAATCAATAAAATAAAAGAGATTACAGACAATAACATCAATATTTTTCTTTCCGGAGCTTATATCGGAACTGATTTTATCGAGAACAAAGACACATTGGCAAAAAACTTTGCTGCTGATATTTTACATTTTAAATGGAGAACAAATTTTGCTTCAAAAAAAGGAAATGTTTATTCTACTGATTTTGCTAATAATTATTTCAAAAGCAATTTTCATTTCAATACCAGTTTAAATGATAAAATATATAAAGTTGAGGCACCGGACGGTATTGAACCGGCAGGAGAAAATTCCGTTACGGCTTTCAGGTATTCGGATACCGGAATTAGTGCCGGATTAATATACAAGGGTAAATATAAGATTGTGTCATTGGGATTTCCTTTTGAAACCATTAACGGAGAAAATAAAAGAACAAAATTGATGTCTCAGATTATCAATTTTTTTGAAAAATAATCTAAACAATTGGGGTTTAATAATCAACAATATTTGTTCCAAAGAAAAAATACTTTCCGGGTTTTTTTTACCGGTAACAAATTTTATTAACTTTGTTGGTACAAATTAATGTTTTTAAAGGAGTCCTTTTCTTAAAAATAACTAAAAAGGTACTACATGATCAATAATAGCAAAAATATCTTTTTTTCTTTTTGTCTAATACTATTTTCTCTATTTAGTAACCATAATTTATTTTCCCAACCGGAAAAAAACACCAATGTTATAACCGGGATTGTGGATGGATTAGATTCTCTTGGTTTACAAACCGGTGATATGGCTTTTTTCCAAAATACTGAATTTTATGGTGAATTGACACAGATAGGAACCCTTTCTCCTTTTACTCATTCTGCAATGATTGTTGTTGACTCCAGCGGCGATATTTTATTGACCCATGCAACAAATAATGATTATGACGGTTTTTTTATTCCCGTGATAGGAGAAAAAAAACCCAGAAGTGGAGTTATTTTAACAAAACTTAAAGATCTTTTTCTTTCTATCGACAATAATAAATCAGGTTTTTATAAACATATTTGGATAAGAAAATTAAAAGATTCTTTAGTTTCACGCCCTTTTGCTAAAAAAGTTCTTAAATTATATTACAAATACAAAGATCACCCTTTTGAAACATCAAGTCTGAATTTTATTTTATCGACATTTGATCTGTTTATCAATGGTAAAGATGTTCTGACTTATTCTAAAGATAATAAATGGATGTGTTCAGAATATATATCATATCTCTTTAAAGATCTTTCTTTCCCTATAAAACTTAAAGAACCTCCCCACGAAACAACGCCTGTGGATATTTATATGCAGATAAATGATTATTATGAAGATCCAATTATTTATGAATTTGCAAATGGAAAATACCATATTGTATCCAATCAATGATCTATATCTAAAATAAACTCTTTCTTTATCAGATCTTAACAAATCTTTCTGTTTTTTGTCCCAGATTATTTCTTGTTCTGATAAAATATACACCCGGAGTTAATCCTGATACCGGAACTGTTAATTTTTGTGTTCCAGTATTGAATTTTCTGTTTGCTATAACATTCAACCTGGATCCTAATTCATTGTATATACTTATTTCCGTTTGTTCACCACCTGAATAAAATTCAATATTTAGTTTGGTCGTTGCGGGATTGGGACTTAATATTAATGAATTGGAAGCATTTATAACATTTTTGCTTGATGTTGTGGAACAATCTCCAATTATTGATAATTTTTGAAAGCCATCATATAATATATCTTTCACATCCTGTTCATCTGCACCAAACCAGTCTATCAACAGGGAACCATAAACAGATCTGAAATCATTTTGCATGGCAATAGCTTCTTTCTTTCCTACATTATCACTTATTTCGGGATTTTCACCGGTAAAACCACTTTTAACACATGTCCCAAATACAAAAACATCCACTGCATCACCATGATCGGTACCGAAACTTGCATTGGATTTAATCCTTCTGCCAAATTCTGAAAAAGTCATTCCCACAACTCTTTTATCCACACCTAACAATTCCAAATCGTCCTGAAATGCACCGATCGCATCAGAGAGTGTTTGCAATAATTCCGCATGACGTCCTATGGTGGTATCAACACTATCAACCTGAGCCGAGTGAGTATCAAATCCTCCTAACCTTACTACATATACTTTAGTTTTTAGTCCTCCTGAAATCAATCTTGCAATAGTTTTAAAATTATTTCCAAGTTTATTATCATCGTTATATTTTGTAGATAAATTGTTTCCTTTATTATATGCTTCGGATACTATTTGCGAATAAGCATTGGATTGTCTGACTGCATCCCGTATAAAAGATAACTCCGACCCATAACAATTTGAAGGAATAGTATCCCACTCCCCTTCAAACAGTTCTCCCGAAGATTCAGGATTAGACACGGCAATGCTATAGTTGCTTGATACACCCTGACACGTTTCTGAAGCAGTAGACCCAATCGAAATGGCAAATGGATAATTTATATCATCATTTGGAAAATTATCGGGATATTCAGGATAATCCATTGCAAAATACCTTCCCATCCATCCTGTTGTCTCATATACATCAGCTGCCGATCCCGACATCCAGATATCGGTAGATCTGAAGTGTGATCTGTTGGGATTTGGATAACCTGTTGCTCTTACAATATTCATTTTTCCATCGTCAAAAATTGATTTCATATCAGACATTGCCGGATGCATCCCTGTTACATCATTGAGTTTCAATACTTTATTTTCGGGAATAAGTATGTTCGATCTGACTTTAGACAAATTTGTGTATTTATCTATGGGTATTACAGTATTAAGTGTATCATTACCACCATCTAATTGTATGAGTATCAATATTTTATCATTATATTCTTCCGGGCTTGGAACCGGTTGTCCTGCAAAAAGTTTAAGACCAAAACCATTAATAAATACAGGTATAGTTAATAGGGAACCGGTTTTTATAAAATCTCTTCTTTTCATTTTATTTATTTTTGTAGATACTTGTTTTAAAATTAAAAGTTTTTAATGTTTAATTATCTGTTCTTTAAATAAATTTTTATTTACATTAATTGATTTTCAGGCAAATTGAGCAGTATTTTGCATACATTTCGAAGTTTCTTGTTTATAACATTAGCCTTTGAGGTATCATTAGGATTATTTATATAATCATTGTATTCCACAGTCCATTCATAATCCGGTAATCCCGGAATAAGCACCTGTGTTTTTAAAAATTCATATTGTTCTTCTGTCAGATCATACGGCAAAAACAGATCGGTAAATGATTTTAATAATAAATCAGGATTTTCAGGAGAATCAAATTTTGATATTAAACCCAATAAATCCATACCAAATTTAACACCTCTTATTTTTGCTTTTTTATCAACAAGTGCATTTACAACATTTCTTCTCAAAGGCAAAGTAACAGAACTTATCCAAAATTTATAAAAGACAGGTTCCTGATAATATGCCTTCCATCCGGCTACCGACGGAATAAAAAAATAAGCTTGTTCCATTTTATTAAAAACTTGTCTGTTCAAATAATTTGCTAAATAATACTGAGAAATTTCTTCTACCGGTATTGGAACATTTCCTGTTTTAATCAATGACAATGTAAAATCCATAGGATTTTTTATCATTTCTCCGTGATTGCATTCATTAAAAAAATGATCACTCATCAAAAGAGCTTTTAAAGCCGGTTCAATTACATAATTATTGTCCCTGATGATCTTTGCCATCGGTTCAATAACATTGTTTTCAATATCATCGGTAATATTGTAATTAACATACCATATATATAATTGTCTTGAAATAAATCTTGAAACTTCTTCCTGTTCAAAAATAATATCAATCACTTTTTTATATTCTTCTTTTTCCTGATTGTCAATAACAGCATTATTAAATCTGTGAGATAATTGTTTTTGTCCTTTATCGTGTTTGTTGGATCTGAAAAATGCTTTTCCCTGTCTAATTGTCCATCCGGATAGTGCCCTTGCTAATTCCACAACATCCTGTTCCGTGTAATTTGTATAGTCTCCATCGCCAACCAAAGATCCTTTTCCGATTGTAAATAACTCCAACACTTCTCTTGCATAATTTTCATTTGGGGCTTGTGCTGTATTTTCATTACCGTTAAGATAAAGTAACATTGCCGGTTCAATTGTTATTTTTTTCATTAACTCCTTGAAATTACCTAAAGCATATTTTCTTAAAAGCAAATAATAAGAATATTTAAAATTCGGATTAAAAATATTGGAAATGACAAGATGATTATGCCAGAACAACATTAATTTTTCAATTACATTTGGTGTATCAGACAACATTAATCGAGTTATCCATGCTGAAAGGGAATTGTTTCTTGCCGGAATCAACCCTTGAACATTTGGAGTAACTTTTTTGCCCACCCATGTTTCTCCTACCGGAACTTCAGGATCGTCTTTAAAATAATAATTTATAGGAAGTCCCGGTTCGGCAGGCGTCGAAAATAAAATATCGATAGATTTTTGTAATCCTAATTGAATACTGACATTTATTTGATCATAGTTGGGTCCAAAAGTTGCCCTTCTCAACAAATGCGCTGCTTCTTTCCATGTCCATTCTCCAGTGTACGATTCTAATCCTAAATCATCCGACGGAGAAAAATAATACTTGTTTTTACTTTTTTCAGTTAAATAAATTCTTGAATTTGACATAGGTTTATTTTTTATAATAATTTTATATTAATAACAAAACAAAAAATGTAATATACCATATACAAAAAAATAAGTTTTTAATTATTTATAACTATATGACTATATTTTATTCCTGAGGTTTAAAATAAAAAGATGTTAATAACTCAATAATTATTAACAATAATATTAAATATTTATTTATAAATCAAATTAGAGTTGAAAAACTAATAATAATACACAAAAAAATTATTTCAAAATCTTAATTTTTAACAATATTTATTAAAAAGTTATTATGTTAATAAATATAAACATAGTGTTGATATGTTTTATAAATTATTAATTATCAATATATTTTAATGTTTATAAATAATTATTCATGTTAATAAAAATATTATGATAAATAAATATCAACATATTAACAGTACTAATAATAATAGTTTTATTTATTTGTAAGTTATTTATATAATAATAACAAATGTGAAAAAAATGATTTGATTTCATTATTTGTTAAAAAACAATTATTACATTAGCAGTATTAAATTAATTTTTTAAAATAAATTAAAATATATATTATGAATGAAGAAATAAGAAATCTGGAACCAAAAAGACTTTGGAATATTTTCACTGATTTAAATGCTATTCCTCGTCCATCAAAAAGGGAAGGGAAAGCGATAGAATTTGTTAAAAATTTTGGTGAGAATTTAGGCCTTGAAACTATTGTAGATGAAGTAGGTAATGTTATAATAAAAAAGCCTGCAACTCCGGGAATGGAAAATAAAACACCGGTTATTTTACAGGGTCATGTTGATATGGTTCCACAGAAAAATACAGGTGTTGATCACGACTTTGATAAAGATGGTATAAAAATGTTGATAGATGGTGATTGGGTTACTGCTGACGGTACTACTTTGGGTGCAGATAACGGAATAGGAGTTTCTTCTATATTGGCTATATTAGCTTCAGATGATATACCCCATCCTCCTTTGGAGGGGTTATTTACTATGGATGAAGAAACCGGTATGACAGG
>JALVEG010000095.1 GCA_027031145.1 Saprospiraceae bacterium
AGGTAGTGGATTGCAAAAACCCGACACCTTTATGTTATAGCGAGATTACAACCGTTTTAATGCCAACTACCGATCCGAGAATGGTTTCGATAAAAGCAAGAGATTTTGACAGGGGAAGTGATGATAATTGTGATCGTGGTTCTACTTGTGAAGATTGTTATACAGACTTGAGATTCTCATTCTCAGGAACTAATCCGTATGATAGTATAAGAACATTTACAGAAGATGACGAAGGACTTCATACTCTTGATATGTGGGTTTGGGATCAGGCAGGAAACAAAGATTTCTGTACAGTAACTGTATATATTCAAGATAATGTTACCTCAGGTACCAATGCAATGATTGCTGGACAAATAATCACTGAAGATGATAAAAAAGTCGAGAATGCTAAAGTGAAATTGGAGGATATGCAAATTCACGAATCTGTGTCTGTTGAGACGAATAGCGATGGTTTCTTTGAATTCTCGGTACCTGTGGAAAGAGATTATAAGATAGAAGCTGAAATGAATGATAACTATCTTAATGGATTGACAACTCTTGACCTTGTTATTATTCAAAAACATATTTTGGGAATTAAAGATCTGAATACTCCTTACAAATTGTTGGCTGCTGATGCCAATAATGACCAGAGAGTGACAGCCAGTGATATTTTAGCATTAAGAAAATTGATATTGGGTACAACAGATAATCTGGTAGCAAGTGATCCGTGGATATTTGTAGATAATGATTATGAGTTTATTAATCCTAAAAATCCATGGTTGACTCAGGAGCAAGATATGCATACAATATATTTGAATAATGTGAATGAAGATGTTACAAACAATCATTTCATCGCAATAAAAACAGGTGATGTAAACAATTCAGCAGTAGTTAATGGAAATTCATCAAGTCTTGTTGGTTTGAGAGGAATGATGAGCATGGATATTGAAAATAAAACCTTTAAATCAGGTGAGATGTTATATGTTCCTGTAAAATCATCTACATTAGTTGATCTGTCAGGAATGCAATTCAGTTTGGAACTTGGTAATAACCTTAGTTTTGAAAGAATTGAATCAAATGATTTGAATATTAATGAAAACAACTATTCAGTACACAATAACAAAGTATTCTTTAGTTGGAATGCATTTAAAGAAAAAGTGATAAATGAAGACGAAATATTATTTACACTTGTATTGAAAGCAAATAAAAACGGACAATTAATAAACCAATTGAACCTTGTACCAGACCTGAATCCTGAAGCGTATAACGAGAATTTGGATGTCTTAGGTCTTGAATTGAATTACAGAAACGTAGATGGAGGAGAATTTGTACTTAATCAAAATACTCCAAACCCGTTTAGCAATGAAACAGAAATATCTTTCAATTTACCAAAATCAGGACAAGTTACAATTACAGTATTTGATGTAACAGGAAAAGTGATCTTGAAAAAATCAGGTGAATTTGATAAGGGGTATAATTCTGTAAAAATGAGTAAAGATGATTTGAATTATGTAAGCGGTGTATTGTATTACAAAGTTGAAACAGAAGAGAATATGGCAGTGAAGAAAATGATAGTATTAGCTAAGTAATAAAATCAAATCATCAAAAATTTACCTTTATCCGCTTTTTTTGCAGCGGATAAAGGTTTTTTTGTATCTTAATAATGTAAAAAATATAAATTATTTATACTTTTATTGTATTAGCTTAATTATTATTATATTAAATTATATAACATATTAAAATTAATTTATATTTTTGTATTATATTTTAAGAAAAGTCTATAAACTAAAATTTTAAGCAAATGAAAAAATACATTATTCTTGTATTAATGTTACTTGGCCAGTTAGCAGTTTTTGGCCAAAATGATTGCGTTATTTACTTTGAAACTAAGACATCAACCGACACTTATGTTGAAGTTGACGTAAAAGCAAATGACTTTAGCGATGTACTTCAGTTCCAAATGTATTTAAAATGGGATTCAACTGTCATGGTTAAGAATTCTATAACCTATTCCAATCCGGAATTAGCAGGGATTTCTTTTGGTAATGATGAATTAGGAGCTAATATTCTTGCTTCAAACTGGTTTACTGATACCGGATTTGGAAAAACCTTTAGTGATGGCACCGTTTTGTTTACTGTCAAATATGACTATACCGGTGATCCTTGTGATGAAACAACACTGGATTTAACAGATCCCGATCAATATCGAAAGAGTTTGATTACCTATGGTTATGATGAAGATAATGAATATCCGTTGAATTCAAACGAAAGTACTATTACTATTCCGGGAGATAATTGCGAAGGAGGTGGAAATAATGAAGGAGTTGGACTTTTAATTGATGATGTTATTGCAGGCAATGGTACAGAAATATGTATTCCTGTCAGAGTAGATAGTTTTAAAAATATTTCCGCTTTGCAGTTTTCAATATGCTATAATCATAATTTCATGTCTTTTGTAGGAGAGTCAAATAATTTTGCCTTAGCAAATGGTGCAAATGTTACTACTTTTGTTACAGGTGATAGTACGTATAAGTACCTTATGTATTCGGATTCTCCATTGAACCTTGAAGATGATTCCATTTTAATAGAACTTTGTTTTTTGATAAATGGAGAAAATGGAGACGTTAGTTGCCTTGATTTCTGTGATTCATTAGAACTCGAAGTTACTGACCAGAATGGAAATATTTTACCAAGCTATACAGAAGGAGGTTGTGTGACTGTTGGAGATATAGATAATGCAGTAAAGTTTATTGCATCAGATGAAAAAGCTGATAAAAATTCTACGGTTTGTGTAGATATTACTTCAGAGAATTTTACCGATATCGAATCATTCCAGTTTATTGTAGAATGGGATCCTGAAGTTATGACATGGAAAGGATTGGGTGATGTAAATAATATTGGTATAACGGAAGGAAGCTCGGGAAATATATTGTTGGTTGACGGCTTGTTTAATGGAAAGAAAAGATTGAAAATAGCGTGGAATTCAGCTTTGGGTAAGACTATCGCTGACGGAGGCATCTTATTCCAGTTGTGTTTTGATATAGTAGGTGATTGCAAAGCAAAAACGAGTGTCGATATCATTGGCGATCCGCCTAACTTTGCTATAGAAGTTACTTCAAATGAAGTAGTTCTTCCTCATATCGAAGTGCCGGGAAGTGTTGAAGTTAAATGTGACATTTTTATACCCGATTGGAGTGTTGAAAATGTTACATGTAACGGTGATAATGATGGTAAAATTTATATTACAATATCAGGAGATCCCGCTGACTACAAATTTCAATGGAAAAACAGCATGGGAGTTATAATTAATAGTACACAAAATTTGATAGGTGCTCCGGCTGGAACATATACTGTGACTGTTACAGATAAAAATGATAGCAGTATTTCTGTTTCTAAAAATTTCACTATTACCGAACCTGATCCGTTAGCGTTTACAGAAACAATTTCCAATGTTACATGTTTCTCACAAGGTTCCATCGCATTGAATGTGACAGGTGGTACAAGTCCATACAGCTTTGCATGGACACCCGCTTCTATTGGAGACCATCCCATAGCGAGTGGTCTTGATGCAGGTACATATTCAGTATCTGTTGATGATGCTCATGGGTGCGGACCTGAAGTTAAGTCATTTACCGTGAAATCGGAAATCTCTGCTTTGGAAGCTACAGGTAGTATGACTGATATCACCTGCAAAGATAGCAATGACGGTAGTATTTCTGTTACAGTTTCAGGAGGTTGTACTCCTTATTCTTATAATTGGAGTGATGGAATAGCCGGAACAGCAACAAGAAATAATCTTGCAGCAGGTAATTATACTATTACTATAACAGATAATAAAGGAAATTCAACAACATTGTCTTATACTATTACCAATCCTGAAAAAGCGATAACTGTTTCGGGTGAAGTGATTGAACCGGATGTAATAAATGTTGAAGTATCCGGAGGTTCTGAAGTGTATACATATAGCTGGACAGGACCAAATGGATTTACAAGTGATCAGGAAGACTTGACAAGCCTTGAACCTGGAACTTATACTCTGATAGTTACTGATTCAAGGGGGTGTTCCACTGACGGAGATACTTTTGAAGTAATAGGAGTTATTGATCCTATTTCAGTATCTGTCACTGTTAATACAAAATTATATGCAGGAGGATACGGAGTAGCCTGTAATGGTGATTGCAACGGACATATAGATGCTGATATAGTAGCAAATGTACCGTGGAAGGTTTACCTTGATGGTAATGAAATCGAATTGCCGTACAACGAAGTTTGTGCCGGAGAACATATATTGAAAATCGTAGATAATTATGATAAAGAAGTTTCTGATACATTTACTGTTACAGAGCCTGATCCTTTGTCAGTTACTGTAGATGAAGTCAATTGTTCTAATGCAGGTAAAGATGATGGTAGTATTTCCATTACGATTGATGGGGGAGTACCTGAGTACACTATAAATTGGGGTGTGGAAGGAGAAAATGAAGAGACAATTGAAAATCTGTCAAAAGGTACTTATGTCGTATCAGTTACCGACTTAAATAAGTGTACTGTGATATCGGAAGAAATTGATGTAGATGATTGTGATAAAAGCGATTGTTATACCGGTTCTGTAATTGTTACTCCGAATGGTGATGAGTTTAATGAGTATTTCTTAGTCAAATGTTTTGATGATTTTGAATCAAATGAACTTTATATCTATGATAGATTAGGCAATGAGGTTTATTATCAGGCAGGATATGATGGTACCTGGAATGGAGTTGACAACAACGGTAATGAATTGAAGGAAGACAGTTATATGTGGGTATTTATTGGAATTGATGAATCAGGAGTTAAAAATGTCTATAAAGGCACGGTAACAATTTTAAGAAAATAATTGAAAATAAAAAATAATAGACAAATGAAAAAGATATTTTTATCATTGATTTTTATACTTGGATTTACATATCTGGGAATATCTCAAAGCAGATATATTTTTACCCAATACTTTATTAATCCTGTTTTGATAAATCCGGGAGCAGCAGGATGTAAGTCAGGTCAAAAATTGTTTTTGAATTATAGAAACACATGGTCAAATCATCCCGGTTCTCCAAGATCTTATGGTTTATCCTATGACGGTATGGTTACGGATAAAGTCGGTTTGGGTGCTTTCGTTATGAATGATACTTATGGTGCTTTGCAAACTACCAAGGGAGTTCTTTCCTATTCCTATAAGATCAAAGGAGAGAATTATAATTTTGGTCTTGGATTTACTACTGAATATATTGCATATAAGGTTTCGGGGAATCTGTCAGGAGGTCCCGTGGATAGAAATGACCCGTTGATTGCTGAAAAACAGGATGGAGCAAAATATTTTGATGCAGCAATTGGAGCTCACGGTATTATTCAGAAAAAATTTATACTTAGTGTTGTGTTGCCAGGTCTTGTAAGATCTAAACTCAATAAAGTGGAAGGAGAAACAGTTGAGGAAAAATCATTTAATTATATTTTAGGGGTAGGGTATATATACAAAGTTGAGGAATACGATATGAAAGTATTGCCAAGTTTGTATGTGAAGAAGTTAAGAAATATCAATACCCTTATTGATGCCAATTTGCTGTTGACATTTTATGATGATAAATTATCAGGAGGTGTGACTTATGGATTGGGAGATGATAAAAGACTGGGATTCATTATTGGAGCTAAATTAAATAATATTAATTTTTATTATTCGTATGATTTTTCGTTTAAGAAATTTCAAACATATAATAATGGTTCTCATGAAATGACCTTTGGATACAATTTTGGAGGGTAAATTGAAATATTAAATTAATATGATAAAAAACGGAATCAATATTTTTGGTTCCGTTTTTTTATTATGATAGTCTCTACTCTGGCAGGATGCTTTTTCAATCAAAATGATTCTACTTTAGTAGATATGTATTATTCTTTCATCAGAACAAAAAGTAAGCCCAAACTCGCGGGTGCAAATTCGGGCTCTTTCGACTAAGGTCTCAAAATAAGAAAACTACATCTTAATTATTGACTTTAATTTATACTTATAAATCAATTATTTATTCTTTATATTTTTATAAAATATCTGCTTCTTTAATATAGTTAACGCTAAATTAATACATATAGTTCATAAAAACAATTAAAATGCTATTTTTTTTATAAAATTAATCATAATATAAAACTTATTAACAAATATTGACTTATAAAAATAAAATAATTATATATATTAAAAACCCATATTCAAAAACATTGAATACGGGTTTTAGGTGCCCGGAGCGGGAGTCGAACCCGCACGCCCATACGGACACATGGCCCTCAACCATGCCTGTCTACCAGTTCCAGCACCCGGGCTTTATAGATGCTTTATCTAATCGAAGTGCAAAGTTACAAAATAATTATTCTAATTGTTATGTTTAGAAAAGAATTTTTGAGCTAATTTCTATTTTAGTGTACTTATTTATTTAGGCAAAATTGAATCAATACATCAAAATAATAATTAGTTTATTCCTTTCCATATATTTTTATCCGGAAAATCTGCTTTTATTGTTATTCGTTTATTTAAATAAGGATGATGAAATGAAAGTTCGAAAGCATGCAAACAGATACTTCTGTCTTTTTCGGCTCTTTTTGCCCCGTATTTGACATCGCCTTTGATATAACAAGATCTGTTTGCCAGTTGAGCTCTTATTTGATGAAATCTGCCGGTTTTAATAGTTATTTTGTAGTAAAAATAATTTATGCTCTTCCCTGCAAATTCATAATTTAAAATAGCTTTTTTTCCGGTTGTTTTATCTTTGGAAATATAGGATTTATTATTTTTTTTGAACAAATAATCTTCCAGCGTACCTTTATTATTTTTTAGTTTATTTTCGGTGATGGCAAAGTATGTTTTTGAAGTACCCTCGTTTTGTATGATTTCTGAAAAATATTTAGCACTATTTTTTGTTTTTGCAAATATAACAATTCCACTTACAGGCCTGTCTATTCTGTTTATAAGAAAAGGTTTGAATCTCAGGTATTTTTCCACATCGTCAAATAAGCTGAAATCATTTGTTTTATCAGGTTGAACAGAGATACCGGATGGTTTATTTACACAAATAATCCATTCGTCTTCATAAAGAATATTCAAAATATCAGGTTTTAATAATTATTCCATTTGTTGCATCTACTCAGGTAGAATCATTTCAAAAGCACTCTACCTGAGTAGATACGATTTGTTTAACCGGCTTCCTTCTCTTTTCATATCTTTTTCCTTGATAGAATGCCTTTTGTCATAGGACCTTTTACCCTGAGCCAGAGCGATCTCAATCTTCACTAAACCTCTTTCTGAAAAATAAACTCTTACAGGTACTATTGTGAATCCTTTTTCCATTACTTTTCTGAGAAGTTTTTTTAGTTCGGTTTTTTTCAATAAAAGTTTTCTGTCTCTCTTGGGTTCATGGTTATAATAAGTTCCTAGCTTATATTCTGAGATATGCATGTTTTTAAGCCACAATTCACCATTTTTATCAAAAAGGCAATAAGCTTCATTAATATTTGCTTTGCCTTCTCTGATCGATTTCACTTCAGTTCCGGTCAAAACAATACCTGCTTCAAATTTTTGAAGCAAATGATATTCAAATGAAGCTTTTTTGTTTTTGATTTCTATATTTTTTTTTATCGCCATATTCTTCTTATACTATTTCTAGTAAGCTTTTGCAAACAAAACTCTTCTCTTTGATGGTTTTCCACTTAGCATATCAACACCATTTTCTTCTTTGGCATCATTAGGTATACAACGTATAGTTGCTTTTGTAAGTTCCTTGATTTTATCTTCTGTCTCAGCTGTACCGTCCCAATGAGCATAAATAAATCCGCCTTTATTTTCAAGAACTTCTTTAAATTCATCAAAGGTATCGACAAAGGATGTCCTTTCTTCTCTGAATGTTTTAGCTTTTTGAAGTAGATTTTCCTGTATTTCTATTAAAAGATTTTCTACATAATTCTCAATATTGTCCATTGGTATTGAAGCTTTTTCTTTTGTATCTCTACGGGCTACTTCAATAACATTATTTTCGATATCTCTCATCCCCAATCCCAGTCTGACCGGTACACCCATCATTTCATATTCTGCAAATTTGAATCCCGGACGTTTTTTACGGTCCGTATCGATCTTTACGGAGATTCCTTTATTTCTCAATGAGCTTGCAATTTTACCGGCTACTTCCAGCAAAGTTTCATTAGGCTTTGGAATAGGAACAATAACTACTTGTATAGGAGCTAGTTTTGGTGGCAAGACCAAACCGTCATCATCAGAGTGAGTCATTATCAATGCTCCTATAAGTCTTGTGGAAACGCCCCAGGAAGTTGCCCAAACATATTCTTCTTTATTGTTTTCATTGAGGAATTTTACTTCAAAAGCTTTAGCAAAATTTTGCCCGAGAAAATGCGATGTTCCTGCCTGTAGTGCTTTACCATCCTGCATCATTGCCTCTATCGTGTATGTTTCCAGTGCACCGGCAAATCTTTCCGATTCGGATTTGGCTCCTTTGATTACAGGCATAGCCATTATTGATTCTGCAAAATCTGCGTAAACATCATGTATAGTCTTTGCTTCTTCCATAGCTTCTTTGCTGGTAGAATGAGCTGTATGGCCTTCCTGCCAAAGAAATTCAGCAGTTCTCAAAAAGGGTCTTGTTCTCATTTCCCATCTGACAACATTTGCCCACTGATTTATCAATAAAGGTAGATCCCTGTAAGATTTGATCCAATCCCTGTAAGTATTCCAGATTATGGTTTCTGATGTAGGTCTTACTATCAATTCTTCTTCCAGTTTTGCTTCGGGATCTACGACTACACCACTTCCATTGGGATTATTCATAAGTCTGTGATGCGTTACGACAGCACATTCTTTAGCAAATCCTTCCACATGATCGGCTTCTTTGCTTAAAAAGCTTTTTGGTATGAACAGGGGGAAATAAGCATTTTGATGTCCTGTCTCTTTAAATCTCCTGTCAAGTTCATCTTTTATCTTTTCCCAAATTGCATATCCATATGGTTTTATTACCATACATCCCCGCACTGCAGAATTTTCAGCTAAGCCTGCTTTTTTTACAATATCCAAATACCATTGTGAATAGTTTTCTTTCTTCGGTGTAATCTCTTTTGCCATTATCTGATTTATATTAAATGTTAAGAAAAATTTAAAATTATATTATTTTGAAACTTCATTCATAAAACATATGTTAATTAATTGAATAATCGTTGAAAATAAGTTCATTTAAGATAGATTTTAAAGAAAATCGTACAAATTTTAACGAATTAACAACAATTATGAAAACTTTAATATTTTATTAACATAAAAATTCGTGCAAAAGTAATAAATTGCGGTGTGAAGTAAAAAAAGAGTTAAATTATTTACAATAAAAATTTAATATTATGAAACGAACATGAATTTTTTAATCATAAAATGCACACAAGTGAATGATTAAAATAAATTTATGAGAGTTCCTGAATATATTATAAATTTTTATTAATTTTTTAAAAATAAAAATTTTAAACAGATGAAAAAGTATATTGTTTTTTGGATGTTTTTGTCATTCTTTTTGATAATGTCAACAATGTCATTTGCTCAATTTGATGATTTGTATTATGATCCTGATTTGGACGGTGAATATACAACTGTCATAGTAGATAATGACAATGACGAATATGATGATGAGTATTATTATGACGATGAATACTATGATGATGATTATTATTACGATGATTATTATTATACAAAAAGGATAAGAAGATTTCACAGGAGTCACTATTATTTTGATTATTACGACCCGTTTTTCTATGATGATTATTGGTATTCTCCGGGAATATCTGTTTATATAACTACAGGATATGGATACAGACCATGGTATAGATATGGATATTATAATCCATGGAGATACAGAAGATATGGATGGGGCGGTTATTATTCAGGGTACAATAACGGATATTGGGATGGATATAATGATGGTTTTTATGATGGTTATTATGGTTATGGTAGTTATGGATATGGTGGATACGGAGGTTATTATGGCAATTATTATGGAGGTTACTATGGAGGTTATTATGGTAATTATTACGGTAATGGAGGTTATTATTATGGAGATAGCGGGTATTACAATAATGGTAAGAAAAAGCATTTTGGTTCCAGACATGGTATTTCAAGTGTGTCTTCAAAAAAAGGAAAACCTAAAATTGGTGTAAAAGACAGGAATCATACAGTACCTTCAGGTATGGTAGGATCTTATGATAAAGGTAAAACAGTTGCCGATAAAAAAGTTGATGGAAGAACCATCGGAGTAGGAAAAGAGAATAAATCAAAACCGGATAGAAGATGGACACCTTTTGGTGACAGGACAGCAAGAAAAAAATATAGTGACAGGTACAATAAAGATTATAACGGGATAAATAAAGACAAAGCAGGAAGAAGAACCGGTGGTAGTTCATATAATCCTGTTGATAAGAATAGACAGGGCTCAAAAAGTACAAGCAAAGGAAGGAGAAGTTATGATTCAGGATATGATAAGAAGGGAGCTTCTTCAGCAGGTTATAACAGACATGGAAAAGTTAAAAGGACTAATTCTTCTTCTTCAGGTACTAAAAGAAGGATAACTCCTGATAGAAATACAAGAAAGTCAAGGAGTAATTATAAACCGCAAAGAAGAAGTTCTTCAAAAGGTTATAATTCTAACAGAGGCAGTAGTAGAAGTAAATATAAAGGAAATTCTTCATCCGGTTCACGAAGAAGTAGTTCTGCCGGCAGAACTTATAGATCGAGTTCAATTCCTAAAAGCAGTCACAGGTCTTCAAACAGCTTTGGCAGCAGATCCTTTAGAAGTAGTTCGAGTCATAGTTCTTCAAGTGGATTCAGGTCATCAGGATCAAGTAGTAGAAGCATGTCGAGTAGTAGTTCGAGCAGGAGTAGTTCAAGAAGTAGTAGTTCAAGAAGTAGTAGCAGATCAAGTTCACCAAGAAGAAGATAATAAAAATGTATTTTCGATAAGCATAAAAGGGAATGATGAATTTTAAATAATGATCATTCCCTTAATTTTGGTTATATTATAAACTTAGAATTCATGAAAAAATATATTGTTTTTAGTTTGATCCTTATTCCGGCATTGATCTTTGGACAAACATTGGAAGATGCCGTTAGATATTCAAAATCTACATATTATTCAACTGCCAGAACAATGGGTGTAGGTGGCGCTTTTGGTGCAATGGGAGGTGATTTTGGTGCCATCAGCTACAATCCGGCAGCTCTTGGAAATTATTGGAGGAGTGAATTTAATGTTTCTTTTGGTTTCAACAATGGAAATTCAAAAACAGATTTTGGCAAAAAGAATAAAACATATTCTGATAGTAAATTCAGTTTTGAAAATATTGGTTTTGTAACTAATTCCCATAGGAAAAGTAATGGATGGAAGTCAATGAGTTTTGCCATCGGAATGAATAAAATAGCAAATTTCAATAGCACTGTCAATGCTTCGGGTAGTAATCCGGGGAGTGTGATTGAAGATTCAAGATTGGTTTCAGGAGTAGATTATAGCCCTTGGGAGGATGTCCTGATAGATAAAGATCTTTCTATTTATGAGTCAGGAGGGATTAATGAATTATTATTTGCTCTGGGAGGAAATTATGATAAAAAATTCATTTTTGGAGTTTCGGTTGGCATTCCATTCTTAAATTTTTATACAACCAGGGAATATAATGAAAAGGCTCCGGCTGAATTGCAGGAAGATGATGATTTTTATTTTAGAAGTTTAACATATCAGGAAGATTACACAACTGTCGGAGTAGGATTAAATGTGAAAGCAGGAATTGTATACATACTACCTCAAGATTTCAGAATTGGTTTTGCGATGCACAGTCCTACTTCATATTCATTGAAGGATAACTATGATATTAAATTTAATGTAGATAGCAGAAACTATGATTTTGATCCGTTGGATAATTCAGGATATTTCAATTATAAATTCAAAACTCCCTGGAAATTTATTTTTAGTACGGGAAAATTATTCAGATCGGGTGATATGGCAGGTTTTGTTAATTTTGATGCAGAATATGTAAATTATACTTCAGCAAGATACAATTTCAGGAGATCAAGTGATGATCCCTATGATTTGGAAAATGAGAAAATTCAAAATGAGAAAATAAGGGAGGATCTTAAATCTGCATTTAATTTTAGAATAGGGAGTGAGCTTGCTTATAAAGCATATAGATTTAGAGCGGGAGCAGGATTATTGGATACACCTTTTTCGGATGGTGGATATCAGGCAGATATCACATATAGTTTAGGATTTGGATACAGATCAAATAATTACTATGTTGATTTTGCATTTTTGGGAACCAATAATTCCTATTCATATTTCCCGTATATTGCTGAACAAACGGAAAGATCTCCATCGGTTGATATAACAAAACATAATAATAAATTCACAATAACTACCGGATTTAAGTTTTAGTATCTTATTTCTGATTTTCTTGCATTTTTTGGCAAGAGTTTATGAATAATTATATTTTAAAAAGCCCCGTTAGGGGCGGAATTATGGTAGTAACAGTAAGAGTAAGTAAAAAAACATTAAAGTCCCGTTAGGGGCGACATTATGCTCCTTCTTTTTAATTCTGGCTTGTCCAGGTTAGGGCTTTAGCCCGATAATAAGCAGCCAGAGTATTAACCTTAAATCTATTTTGGATAAAAAAAAGGCTGATATTTTTGATATCAGCCCTTTTATTATTATAAATACAAATTGTTATTGAATAATAACTTTTTTAATAGCTACATCACCTGAATCTGTAATTAATCTGGCAACATACCAACCTTTACTTAAGTTAGAAATATCAATTTTTGAACTACCGTTAACCTCGCTTCTATGAACAACTTGTCCAAAAGAGTTAACCAATTCAAAAGTTGAGCTTTCTTCAACATCAATATTTAAAGTTTCATAAGCAGGATTAGGATAGATAGCAGCATTGATTTCATTAAAGTCAACAACATTACTCGTCAATTTTGTAACTGAAACATTGTCATAAATTGTAAATTGTTGATCATCTGCTACTGAACCCCAAAGATCCAATAATCCCATAGATATGTTACCATCAGCCTGAGTATTAGCTATATGCATCCAAGTAACACCATTAACGTCGAAATAGATAGAGTCACTTAAGACTTTTATTTCAACAGTTAACCACTGGTTTCCAGGAGTATTTCCTTCATAGCTTTCAGAATAAGGTAATATACCACCTTCTCCGTTTCCGTCATTTTGAGAAGGTCCTGCCCACATGGTAGAATCATCTTCAAATTTAATTTCAGATCCATCCAAATAAAATCTAATATCATCTGATGAACCGTTATCACATGTAAAAGCAAATTCAGGACCGGAGTCAGCTGGAATATTAGTGTTTTGTTTTTTAACACCAAATATTGGAAACTCAGTAGTACCGTTTCCTCCTACAGTATAACTTGCCCACATATCAAATTTGAGGACATATGATCCTTTAAACTCCTTGTCTTTAGGAAATGCAAGAATTTCACTGTATTCTCCGGGTTCAACAGTATTTACTGCCAACTTAAATCCGAGTCCACCTCCATTAGGAGCAGCAGGAATTCCGGCAGCGACATAATCAAAACCAAGGTTGTAAACATTAGTTCCACCTACGTCGCCTACTTCCCAACGGGTTGATGCAATGCCGTCATCAAAGTTGTCTGCAAACATTACTTCTTGACCTATTAGTGAGAAAGTAATTAAAAAAGTAATTAAAAAAGTTGTAAAAATTTTCATAGCATAAAGTTTTAATTTATTAATAAAATACTAAATAAGCGAGTTTTTTTATAAATACCAAAAATTTACCGAAAAATTTCTGTTTTTTATTTAACATCTTTTCTTGTATCCCACCAAATTTGATATCCCCAATAGTTATCCACTTCATTCACATCAGCCGGAATATTTGATGAATTTAATTTTTTTTCATCATCGGGATACGAAAATCTGAATGGTACTCTGTTGTGTCCTGTATGAGCAGAACTTACAGCAGGAGGTAATGTCGGAATATCTGTACGGCGCATTTCTGCCCATGCTTCCCAGCTTTGACGGAAGAGAGCAATCCATTTTTGCATATAAATTTGAGTTAAATCATTTTTGTATGCAACTTTTTCTCCTTGCAAATAAGTTGAAATGTCTGAATCAATGATACCATATTCTTTACATGAAGCAGTTATGGCTGCTTCATAAGCTTCTTTAGCATCCAGACTTACAAATCCTCTTTGCGCAGCTTCTGCTTTAATCAGTTCGATTTCAGCATATTTCATAAAATATACTCTACCGGTAGGATTTTTGATGAATAAATCGTTTAGCCTTGAATACAATTTATCCAATTCCTGACCAACTGCCAATCCCTCATAGGTACCATCCGGTTTAGCTGCTATATAATATGCAATACGCGGGTCATTATAGTCGACCAGCACATCAACGATTGGCTTTGCCGCCCAGTCATCTCCGATAGAACTATGTCTGGCAGTCCAAGGTTCAATCCAGTCTCCTCCGGGATATTCAATAAATGCATTGTCTTCATTTGACTCGAAAACCGGATATTTTGCAGGATCACTAAGTATCTTTGATATTTCTGATTTTGCTTTATCAGGATTCACATTGGATATTCTTATTGCCATTCTTAAATGTAACGAATTACAGAATTTTTTCCATTTCAAAATATCTCCTCCATAAAGCAAATCTCCATCTCCCAAAAGACCTGCTTCAGCTTTATCTTCCAACATATCATTTGCAATCTCCAATTGAGACAATAAATCATTGTAGATATATTCTTCAGAATCATATTTTGGATGAATAATATCATCATTTGCCTTTCCTGCTTCTGAATATGGTACTTTTCCATAAATATCGGTTACAAGTTGTAAACCATAAGCTTTTAAAATCATAGTAGCTGCCTGAAGATTTTTGTTTCCTTCTTTTTCTGCTTCTTCTATTACAAAATTTGAATTTCTTAATGTAGTAGAGTAAACACCGTTCCAAATAGAAGAGCTGGGAGAAGCTACATATCTGGTAACATCGGTATATGAACCTTTAGTAACATATCCTACATAGGATCCGGCATATTCCATTTCAGTAGTTCCATACTTTGCTGACATATTTTGAATAATATAAGCAAAAACATTGGTTAATGGTGCTCTATCCGGATTATTAGGATTTGAATTAATTTCTTCAAAATTTTTCGTACAGGATGCAATAAATAGAAAGATTAATCCTGTAAAAATTAAATAAATATTTTTTTTCATTTCAATTGATTTTTAAAATTTAACATTTAATTTAATTCCCAATGTTCTTGACGGAGGCAATTGATATTGCTCAAGTCCGGTACCTGATACCGTACCGCCTGTAGAAACTTCAGGATCAATTCCTGCGTCATTACTTTTATCTGTATAAAGTAAAGCCAAATTTCTGCCAAACAAGGAAACAGACCCACTTTGAATACTGAATTTATGTAAAAAATTTGATGGGATATTATATGAAAGAACCATCTCACGGAATTTAATAAAGCTACCGTCTATTACGGATAATTCGCCCCAGTTTCTGGAACTTCTCCAGTATGTTCGAGCAGAGATAACAGTTTGATTTTTTTGTCCGCTTACATCTTCTTTTTCACCATCACCATTTAAATCAAGCAAGGTGCCATCTTCATAGACTCCGTCAACTGTCATACCCG
>JALVEG010000096.1 GCA_027031145.1 Saprospiraceae bacterium
TTCGTTGAAATTAAAATTGCCATAATGTATTCCATTGCCTTGTATGGAAAAACTATCGGATGTATTATTGCTGGTGAAATTAAGAGTTATCCAATAACTTTCAATTGTATCAAATGTTACTTCATAACTTATATTTTCCAAATTGCAACCATAATAATCACAGAATGGGAATTCTATAATACCAGAACTGCTGCATCTGCCTTTGTCCATACTGACACTAAGGGTATCAAATCCGGCATCTGTTACCGGGTAATCCGTGAAATGTAAAGGAAGATCATTAACACTGTATTTATTTAGCATTCCGCTTGATGAAGTCAATTCAAAGGAATCCAATGTATTATTTGAGTATGAAAAATCCAAAATGAAATTGAAAGAGCTATCACTGATACATTCAATATCCCTGAATTGCAATTCTCCCAATTCACAAAACTCACAACATAGTGAATTATAATCTTCGGTTATTGCACAATCCGGATTTTCACTATCCTCAATTCTTATAATTAAAGTCGAATCGCAATCAATGGCAACAGGTCCGATTTCAAAAGTGTCTCGCATTGTGATACTATCTATAATTGTGCTATATTTGAAATCGAAAGATGCATAAAAGTCATTATTTACAAAAATATTGTATTTATCACTGCCCGGATTAGTATAATTGAAGGTAAATGTTATATTTTTTTTAAAATCATTATCACATTCATATGAAATCATATCAAGGTCACTCATATTGCAGGGAGGACAGGATTTTCCATCCAAAGGTGTTTCCAAAAAACAAAAGAAATCGGATTTATCTGCCAGAAATAACAAATAAGTTGTATCAGCTGAATAAAATGGTCCGATTTCAAAAGGAAGATCTTTATATGCATGAGTACCAAAAGGTGAACGGATCATTCCTATATCAAAACTATCTCCTGTATGAAGATAATTAAAGTCTATCATAATATTAAAAGTTGAATCGGTGCAATTGATCTTTGTATATTCAAAATCAAATTGAGCACATCCACAGGGATTACTTATACTTGTTTCTTCAAAACATTCTTCATTATCGGCATCTTCAACTTTGACAATATCCTCATCGGTATCATAATATTTATCACTAATGACATGTAGAGGTAATTGCAGTGGACTGTATCTTCCCTTGAAATCATCATTGATATAAAGATTGAATGAATCCAAAGTTGATTGCGCTACAACAAAATTCAAATCATATTGATATGTGGCATTTTCAATACAATTGACATTTGATAATTCCAGCCCTGAAATTCCACATTGAGAGTAAGAATTAATGCTGAATATAAAAAGTAAATTAAATGATAAAAAGAATAATGTTTTTTTGAATGATAACATGGAATTAAGGTTTTATTATTATTGATATTAAATTTATCTTATAAAAACTAGTTGATTTTAATATAATTTGTTTATATAAACCATTTATTATTAGTGTAAGGATGCAATTAGAGAAAAAAACGATGCAATTTAATAGTTATTTTTTAAATTGTAATTTAAAAAAATTATTTTTGCATTCTTTTATGGTAATAGTACTCAATAAATGATTTTAATAAAATAAATAATGATACAAATATACATTACAGGAGGGACTTTTGACAAGGAATATAATTATATCACAGGTGATTTGTTTTTTAAAGATACACATATGAAGCAGCTTTTGGAGCAAGGTAGAAATAATGTTCCTGTTGATATAAAAACTTTGATGATGATCGATAGTTATGATATGACGGAGGAAGACAGAAATATTATTTTGCATAATTGTAAGAAATCTCCTTATGATGATATTGTGATCACACATGGAACGGATACTATGGTTGAAACTGCCAAAGTTCTTGCTAAGGCAAATATTCCTGATAAAACAATCGTTTTGACCGGTGCAATGGTACCAATTGCATTCGGAAGTTCATCAGACGGACTTTTTAATCTCGGCGCATCTTTGGCATTTGCGCAGGCATTGGAACCAGGTGTTTATGTGAGTATGAACGGGAGATATTTTAATTGGGATAATGTCAGGAAAAACAAAAAAACAGGATTTTTTGAAGAAATAAAATAAAAAATATGAAATTTAAAGAACCGGAAGCATTGACAGGAGTGGCTAAATTCCACAAGTTATTTAACCTACCTGTTGTTGACAATCCTGCAATTCCTTCAAAAGAAAGAATAGGATTAAGAATTTCCCTTTTGGAGGAGGAATTGAAAGAATTAAAAAAAGCCATTGAAGAAAATGATCTGGTGGAAGTTGCTGATGCTTTTGCAGATTTGCAATATGTGCTTTCCGGAGCGATATTGGAATTTGGTTTGGGAGCTAAATTCAAAGATCTTTTTGATGAGGTGCAAAGATCCAATATGAGTAAGCCCTGCAAGACTATGGAAGAAGCACGGCAAACTCAGGAATATTATAAAAATAATCGCGGGATGGAATCTTATATCGAGGAAAGAGATGGCGAATATCTTGTTTACAGAATAGATGACGGTAAGGTTTTGAAGTCTGTAAATTATTCGGCACCTGATCTTAAAACTATCCTGGAAAAATAGATTTAAAGTATTTATACATTTAAGTCAGTTTTTACGTTAAAAAAGTATATTCTTGGGACAGGCAGAATATCCTGTTTTTGGAAATGAAAATATAAATTGTAGTGGATGTCGATTAAAATAGATAGTTTATACAAATCTTACGGTGAACAAGTCGTTCTCAATAATATTTCTTTTGAAGTTAATGACTCGGAAATATTAGGATTTCTCGGACCCAATGGAGCCGGTAAAACAACTACGATGAAAATAATAGCCGGTTCGCTTCTTCCTGATTCCGGCATGGTGGAAATTGACGGTCAAAATATTCTTGATAATGTAATAGATTCAAAGAAAAAAGTCGGATATTTGGCAGAAAATAATCCTCTGTACAATGAAATGTATGTCAGGGAGTTTCTTTATTTTATCGCTGATATCTATGATATTGAAAATAAGAAAAAAAGAGTTGATGAGTTGATAGATCTGACAGGATTGACAAAAGAGCAAAATAAAAAGATCGAACAATTATCCAAAGGATATAAACAAAGGGTAGGGTTGGCGCAGGTATTGATGAATGATCCTGAAATATTGATCCTGGACGAACCTACGACCGGACTGGATCCAAATCAATTGAAAGAGATACGGGAATTGATAAAGAATATGGGAAAAGATAAAATAGTGATCTTTTCCACTCATATAATGCAGGAAGTAAAAGCTCTGTGTGACAGGGTCATTATTTTGAATGAAGGAAATATTGTTGCTGATGACAATATTGACCGTTTGGATGATTACGTCAATGAAGATGTTAAATATATCTTTGTTGAATTTGATGAAAAAGTTGATCGGGGAAAAATGAAAGCATTGAAATCGATAAAAGCCGTTGAATCATTAGGCGCAAATTTTTATAAATTGTCAGGGAATGACGATTATTTGATGAGAAAAGAGGTCTTTGCTTTTGCAAAATCAAATGATTACACACTTTTATCCATGCATAAAGAAAATGTAGATGTTGAAAATATTTTCAGTAAATTAACAGGAAACTAAAATATGTTTGCGATATATAAAAAGGAATTGAACAGTTTTTTTAGTTCGTTGACAGGATACATTGTCATAGGGGTATTTCTTGTTATTACGGGATTGTTTATGTGGTTGTTTACTGATACAAGTGTTATTGAATACAGCTATGCTTCATTGGATACTTTGTTTTATCTCGCTCCTACATTGTTTACTTTTTTGATACCTGCCATTACAATGAAAAGTTTTTCAGAAGAAAGCCAAAAGCAGACACTGGAATTATTGATGACAAAACCACTTACTAATACTCAGATCATATTGGGAAAGTATTTTGCATATTTCACTCTGATTATTTTTGCTTTGTTGCCTACTTTGATCTATTATTATTCAATTTATCAATTAGGCGCTCCAAAAGGTAATATCGATACAGGTGCGGTTATCGGTTCATACATAGGGCTTATATTTTTAGCAGGGGTTTTTGTAGCGATAGGGATATTTAGTTCTTCATTGACAAAAAATCAGGTTGTAGCATTTGTAATTGCCATATTGCTGAGTTTTCTTATTCATTGGGGATTTGATTTTGTAAGTAAATTGCCGGTTTTTTGGGGAGTGTGGGATGATATGATACAGAAATTCGGAATTGATTACCATTATCGTTCAATAAGTAAGGGATTGATAGATACAAAAGATGTGATATATTTTATTTCGGTTGTTATTATATTCCTGGTTTTTACCGATTATGTATTGAAAAAAAGAAAATATTGATTTGAAAAAAAATAATGACATATTAACTCCGATATTGATAGTTGCAATTATCATTTTGATAAATGTAATAGCACAGTATTACTATAAAACATTTGATTTTACAGATGATAAACGATATACTCTTACTCCTTCAACGGTAAAACTATTGAAAGATCAAAAAGATGTTGTCTTTGTCAAAGTACTCCTGGATGGAGAATTTCCTGCAGGTTTTGTAAGATTGCAAAAAAGCACAAAGGATATACTCAATGAATTCAGATCTATTAATCCTAAAATTGATTTTGAATTTGAAAATCCTCTTGAAGGAACTGTTGCCGAGATCAACCGGGCAAAAGAGCAATTAAGAAAACAAGGGATCTTACCCGTAACTTTATTTATAGGTGAAGGGAATTCGCGTACGGAAAAAAGTATTTATCCGTATGCAATTTTTAACTTCGGTAAAAGAGTATATGTTGTGAATCTTCTGGAATCGCAGGTTCCCGGAGTTCCCCAGGAAGAAGTTCTAAA
>JALVEG010000097.1 GCA_027031145.1 Saprospiraceae bacterium
TATCCGTGAGCACAAGTTCCTTCGCCCCCGTTTTAGCAACCAGACGCACCAATTCCTCCGGCGACAATGTCCCGTACCTCAAGCTGTAATATGTATGAGCATTTATATACATTTTTATTTTTTATATTTGGGCGATTGCCGGGCATCGCTCAATGCCATCCCAGCCGTCATCGGGCTGTTCGTGGGTTTCGTCCCGTCTCCGTACGGATTATTCTAGCCCTCACACATATTATCAACCCCGTGAATAATCCGTCCTCCGCCAGGGACAGTCACGGCGCAATCCCGCCATTATCCACCCCAGCCGTGCCTCCACTACCATCCCTATCGCAATCGCCGTAGCCTTGGCGAAGGCGATTCGCAATCGTACACTGTTTTAACAAATGGCGATCCGCAATCATCCACACTGTTATTATAGCTTTAGCGAAGTACATTCGCAATCGTGCACTGTCGCTAAAGCTTTAGCGCAGATACCCGTAGCCTTGGCGAAGGCGATTCGCAATCAATGGAGCCTTGTCCATAGAAACAGCCTTTTTTTAAAAGCTATCCTTAAGCTAAACGAGTTTGCCACGCTGCGCTCGCAAATTCCCGTTTCAAAATTATTGTTATCGTTTTTTTTAGGTTTCAACTATAACGCCCCCTTTTAAAAAAGCAACGAATTTGCGAGCGACGAAGGAGCGTGGCAATCTCCTCTCGTAAGCTGATGTACCCTGATAAGCGAGCGTCTTTGACCTCGCTTCCTATATTTTCCACCCCCTTTATAAATATGTATAACACCAAACACAGAACAAAAAAACAATATTCTATCCCCTCGATACGCTTCGCTACATCTCGATACGCTTCGCTACTCGATGCATCGCTCGGGGCATCGCATTCCATCATTCCAAACTTTTCACAAAATCCTATTATCCTCAAATCATACAAATCCTAATTCAGACAGTTAAGCTACCCTAATAAACAAATATCTCCAACATCGCTTTTCCATATTCCACCCCCTTTTATTCCCCCGCCAGCGGGGGATTAATTCCCGCTTCAAAAACAACTCCAAGTATATATTTAAATATTCGAGTTATTCAAAACTTCAAAACTCCCAAACCTCAAAACGAAAACCACAGAACACCAAAATCGCCCATTCGCCCATTCACCCGCTCACCCCTTCGCCCCTTCGCCCCTTCGCCCCTTCGCCCATTCGCCCGCTCGCATCATCTCCCCATCGCCACCGCCCTTCCAACCGCATTTATCCCGAACCTTTTTCTGATTTTATCCAATGATTGCATCAGATTTATGTCTCTGATATTGTCTTCAAATAGATCCAATTGAAAATATCCATAAGTCAGCCCGCTAAATTTTATTCCTATCAATCTTATCAATTGTCTGCGCTGATACAAACTATCAAACAGTTCTTTAATATGTTTTAATAATATTCTGTCATTAGCAGTATATGGTATCTTTCTTTGTTTTGTATAAGTATTAAAATCGGCATAACGTATTTTTACCGTTATTACCGAAGTCAATTTGTTTTTGCTTCTGAGTTCGTACGCCAATTTCTCCGTCATATCAACAAGCAGTGATTTTATCATATTTATATCCAAAGTGTCTTCATTGAATGTACGTTCTTTGGATATGGATTTCCTTTCGGAATATTGTATTACTGGTGTAGTATCTATCGCATTGGCTTTTTCCCATAGTTTTCTCCCGTTTTTTCCAAATTCCCGTTCGAGTAACTGCGGTGGAATTTTTCGCAAAGTCTCTATTTTTCGTACTCCGAGAAAACTCAATTTCTTATATGTCACTTTTCCTATTCCGGGTATTTTTTTTACCGGCAACGGTGCAAGAAACGGCTTTTCTTTTCCTTGTGGTATTTCCAACGTCCCATTGGGCTTTGCTTCACCTGTTCCGATCTTTGATACCAGTTTGTTTACCGACAATCCCAGTGATATCGGCAATCCCGTTTCCTTGATTACCTTTTGTCTCAACTCATTTGACCATTTATAGCAACCGAAATACTTGTCCATTCCGGTCAAATCCAGATAAAATTCGTCTATCGAGGCTTTTTCATACACGGGTGATGATTCCTTTATCACTTCAGTTACCAAATTGGAATATTTTGTGTATGAGTCCATATCTCCCCTCAAAAATATCGCTTGGGGACACAATCTCCTTGCCATTTTCATAGGCATTGCCGAATGAACTCCGAATTTGCGCGCCTCATAACTGCATGATGCCACTACTCCACGATCACTCATGCCACCTATTATCACAGGTTTACCGGTGAAAGAACTGTTTTGCAGTCTTTCTACCGATACAAAAAATGTATCCAAATCCATGTGTAATATTGCCCTGTTGTACATCATCTATTATTTTCAATTTTCTATATGCGATCTTTTTCCTGATAAACCCCTGATAAGCGAGTGTCTCCGACCTCGCTTTCCCCACTTCAAAAATCGCAAATCAGCGTTCGATATTCGATATTCAAAACTTCCTTCATTTCAATCCTAATATTCTTTTTTTCAATTGATAAGTACACTGAAGCGCACTCTGCACTTACTTTATATTAATTCCAAAACCCCTAACTGAAGTTAGGGGCTATTCTTATATCCTTATGGCGTAAACCATATTGGTTCCAAAAACCTATATGATTTGGGAGTACGCAATAAGATTAGCCCCCAAATTTATTTGGGGGTTAATGTGTAGCACACCATTTTTGTATAGTGCGCTTCAGTGCACTTTTCCTTCTCCTCTGTCAAATAAATTTGACAGTCCAAACTTCCGAACACAGAACTCTACCCCCACTCCTTAACTTCTTCAAAAACCAATCATTACATATATAAAAAACACAAAAAGACGGGAAAAGCGACATAATTATATCGCATAACCCGGCAAAGTTAAATATTTTTTGTATATTTGTCAATAATTTGATATAAAAAATTAAAATTATGTTGTCACAAAACCTTAAATACCTTCGAAAAAAGAATCATATCTCCCAGCAAATATTAGCTGATGCAGTGGGAATGTCCCGTACAAGTATCGGTGATTACGAACGTGGAAGAACCGAACCGGATATTTCCACATTGATAGAAATAGCCGATTATTTCAAAGTGTCTTTGGATGATTTGTTGCGAAAGGATTTTGAAATCATAAGAAATAAAGATTTTCGAATTCTTGCCATTACGGTTGATAAAGAGGACAGGGAAAATATCGAACTTGTAGATACCAAAGCCGAAGCCGGATATATCGAATCCTTCAATGATCCCGAATATATCAAAGATTTGCCCAAAGTATATTTTCCTATCATTCCTGAAGGTACTTATCGTGGATTTGAGATTAGAGGTGACAGTATGTTGCCGATGGAACCCGGTAGCATCGTGATATGCTCTTATGTGGAAAACATGAAGGATATCAAAACCGGAAAAACTTATGTAGTGGTAAGCAAATCGGGAGGATTGGTATATAAACGCATAAGGCTTTTGCCGGAAGAAAATGCTTTGCTTTTGATTTCCGACAATGATATTTATTCACCGTATATTCTTCCATTGGATGATATTGCGGAAATATGGCAATATTATGCTCATATCGGACTTTCCGACCCAAAACAATTGACAGAACAAATGATAGATGAAAGAATAACGGATATCCAAATCAAGGTAAAGGAAATTTATAAAAATGTAATATCTTGATTTCAGACTATAAAAAAAGAGGTTGTCATTTTACGACAACCTCTCCTATCCATTAAATTACTATAAAACAGCTATTCATCAATTCGCTTTTATTAATTTTAATATTTTATTGCTTTCATTTGTTTGAATTTTTACAAAATACAACCCTGCAATAAATCTGTTTGCATCAATTCTTAATTGACTCTTTCCTGTCAAATGCTTTTCATAGACAATTCTACCGTCCATTCCGGTAATAGTGATATTCACTTTTTCAGCTTTAACTCCTGATAAATCAATCATAAAATAACTATCAACCGGATTTGGATAAAGATAAATATTATCTAAATCTTGCGTTTTTACCGTTTCTCTTGTTGATGTCAATGATTCATAAGTATAAGAACTATCAACACCACAATTACCTAATATCTGATCTTCGGTAAACCCATAACATAAAGCGATACATTCACTCGGCATCCAAAAGGTATCTTGCTGTACTAAAACCGAATCAAAATCATAATAGTCCCCAACTACACACACCCAATCACTATCGGCAGGCTCGGGACAATCGCAATCATTCCAGAAGGTATCAACAGAAATTTCGCATTGCCCGATGATTTGTTCTTCGGTATAACCCCAACATAATGCCAAACATTCACTTGGCATAATAAAGGTATCTACACCTGCAACAGAGGAATCTTCATCAAAATACTCTTGTGTCACACATACCCAATCGCTATCGGCAGGCTCGGGACAATCGCAGTCATTCCAGAAGGTATCAACAGAAAATTCGCATTGCCCGATGATTTGTTCTTCGGTAAAACCCCAACATAATGCCAAACATTCACTTGGCATAATAAAGGTATCTACACCTGCAACAGAGGAATCTTCATCAAAATACTCTTGTGTTACACATACCCAATCGCTATCAGCGGGTTCGGGACAATCGCAGTCATTCCAGAAGGTATCAACAGAAAATTCGCATTGTCCGATGATTTGATCCTCGGTAAAACCCCAACATAACGCCAAACATTCACTTGGCATAATAAAGGTATCTACACCTGCAACAGAGGAATCTTCATCAAAATACTCTTGTGTCACACATACCCAATCGCTATCGGCAGGCTCGGG
>JALVEG010000098.1 GCA_027031145.1 Saprospiraceae bacterium
TGAAAAATCAATTGTTCCTCCCAAAGTATTTATTCTGTTCAAAATATTCTTAAGTCCCAAGCCCGCTTTGTCCGAATTAATTATTTTGTCAAAATCAAAACCTTTTCCGTTGTCGGTATATTGAATTTTAATTTGATTTTGGTCTTTTACAAATTTGATAATTATTTTGGATGCTTCCGCATGCTTAATAGTATTGTTGATCAATTCCTGCAAAACTCTGAAAAGTATTGCTTTGGCATCATCATCAAACCGGTATTTATCAATATTTATTTTTTCTATCGAAATATCTATTCCTTTTGATGATTTCAGCTTTTGACTAAAGGAATTTATCGCCTCTACCAATCCTTTTTCGGTCAAACTGACCGGTAAAATATTATTGGAAATAATCCTGACCGAGTTAATTGATTCGTCTATTAGATTTTTTATATATTCAATGATTTCCTGCTTTTCATCTTCCGATGCCGATTCCAATCCACTGATAAATAATTTTATGCTGGAAAGCAATGGGCCCAATCCGTCGTGAAGGTCGGCAGAAAAACGTTTTCTTTCTTTGTTTTCGGTATTTATCGCTGTTATCTCAATCTCTTTTTGCATTTCTCTGATTTTTGTAATATCGATCATCACCCCAAGAATTCCGGTTACGGTACCATTTTCAACATTAGGACTGAAAAAACCGACGAAATAATATTTTTTACCATCGATATTAAACTGATATTCTTTTTCAAAGACTTTTTGATTATCATAAACTTTTAAAATATCTTTTTGAAAATTATCGACATTGACGGGAGTAACGGTATCAAAAACATCCATACCGGTTTCTATTTTTTCTTTCTCGATTTTAAAAAGCGTTAATCCGAAGTCATTGAGGTATTTTATCCGCTTGTTTTTATCGACAAAAAACATTACAAGAGGAAGCATATTTGCCAATTTGTAATAATTGCGAAGATTTTCGGTAAATTTTAATTCCGCTTCCTGTAGTTTTATCAATTCTCTTGCCTTTTGCCTTTGGCGTAAAAGCTTAAAGAATATTAAAGAAAATAGCAATCCCAACAGTGCAAATGCTACAACAGCATACATTATTGTGCTCCTTCTTTTCAATTTGATGGCTTTTATTTCATTGTCTTTAGCCAGCAATTGTATCTGCTTGTCTTTTTTTTCTATTTGATATTTTGTTTCAATTTCTGCAATTTTTTGTTTAGTATCTTCTATTTTTAAAGAATCGTCATATTTCCTGTATTTCTGATAATTTATCAATGCATTGGCAGCATCGTCCATATTATTGTAGCATTTGTAAAGATAATTGTAACCATTTCTTATCCATTTTGTAAAACTGTATTTTTTAGCCATTTCCAAACCTTTATTAAGTTCGGTTATTGCCTGCCTGTAATTTCCCTGATTCATCAAAGTTTCACCTATATTCAATTGTGCACTGGCAATTAAATGAGGGTTTCCGGTCTTTTTTGCCAAAACAAGAGCTTTTCTGAAAAATTCCAAAGCTTTTTTATAATTTTTCATTTCATCATAACAAAGAGCAATACTATTGGTAATGATCATTTGATCTCTTATGCTGTTTTCATTTTTTTGCAATTCAAGTGCCTGAAAATAGTATTCCAATGCTTTATCATAGTCTTTTTTACCATAATTTATCAACCCGAGATTTTGATATAGTCTGGATATTGCTCCGTTATCTTTCTTTGTTTTATTTTGTTCATAATCCAATGCTTTGTGTATATATTGCAGTGCTTTGTCAAATTCACCCAAATTGTAAAAAACGATACCAAGTCCCTGATTGGCTTCTTTGGTTTGTTGAGGGAAATTGTTTTTTTCGCTAATTTCAAGGGCTTTAAAAATCTCTTCGGATGCTTTATTGAGTTTACCCTGATTCATGTAAATTCTGGCAATGTCAAAATAAGTATCGATCAGTTTTTCAAAATCTTTATTGTTTTTTAACAGGGGAATAGCTTTATTCATATATGTAAATGCACTATCGTATTTGCTTTTTGTCAGGTAGAAGTAACCGGTATTTTTAAGAGACAGTGCTTTTTGATATTCATTTTGAAATTTTTCTGAATATTTCAGAGCTTTTTTCGCAAAAACTATAGATGTATCATCTTTAGTATAATGCTGTACGGCATCAAATAAAAGATTGTATATCTCCGCCTTTTTATTTTCTGCAATGGTATCCAATACCTGCTTCAGACTGTCCAAAACAGGAGTTTGTGCAGACAGAACAACGGGAAAAAATATCAGTAAAAAAACAGAAAAATAATATTTGAAATTTTTCATAATAATGATTTTAAGTTATTGTTATGTTACATTCTCTCTTGGATGCGTTTTATTTTTTTTGTTTTATTTTTCAAGAGCCAGCTTCAGAATTCCTATCGGGCTTCTGAGTCTTAAGCAGCATATAGGACTCTCAAGCGCGTTAGCGATTGTGAAGCCGGTTAGAAAATGAATTTTCACCTTTTTTCAAAGTTAATGTTTTTTATAATTATTTTAGTATCAAAACACCGGAAAAGCTGATAAATCATTGCTTTTCCAATGTTTTAATACTTTACTTTTATTTACTTTCCAGAGCTTCCAATCTTTTTAGTATTTCTGCATTTTGTTTTTTAAGAGATTGTATTTCTTTCTGCTGTTCTTGCATACCTTTTATCAGAACCGGTATTAATTTTTCATAATCCATACTCCATAGTTCTTTGTTTTCGTCTTCCGGCTTTTGTACGGCTTCGGGTATTATTTTATATACTTCCTGAGCTATAAGTCCGATTGTCTTTTCTCCGTCATCTTTTATGGAGAGTTTATTATCCTCAAAGGTGGAACTATGATGAATATAAGATTTCGGTACAAGTTTCATAATTTCATCTATGCCATAATGCAATGGCTTTTTCAAAAATTTTACTCTTGTATCCGAATAAGTATTCCATGCATAGGCACGACCATGTCCTATTCCATTGTCGGAATCATTTGGCAATTGCAGAGCATAAGTAGGACTTGTAACACTGCCAATACCTATTCTACCGTTTTTCAAGATAGTTAATGCATTACTTTGAGAGGAAGAAGATGTTCCATTCCCAATCACAAACAAGCGGTCATTGTCATCCCAACCTACATCACTATTTGGAGTATAATCGGTATTGTATCTTCCAAGGGCAGTTTCATATCCTGATGGAGCTTTTGTACCTTTTCCCCATGTGGTAGAAACATAACCTGAAGCAATAGTTTGATCTCCCCAGGCGGTTGAAATATCTCCCGAAGCTCTGGTATTATACCCAAAAGCAAAAGAAACATCACCAATAAAGTAAGGAGACCAATTTGATGAACTATTTAATCTCCCTCCTCTAAATGCTGCATTATCAATGTCTATAAAAAATAAATCATCAGATATTGATTCCCCGTTTTTGGGTAATGAATCTGTCCCTACCATAAAATCATCAGCAAAATATCCTCTGCCTTCAAAATAGCCGCCATATCCGGCTGTACTGGAGGATTTTCCGAAAATACCATAATTTTTTCCGGTAGAATGGCTTGCATAACCATAAACTCCGCGACCTGATTCTCCTTCAGCTGTAAAATATCCTCCATAATTCGTACCGGCATTATTAGATGCATAACCATAAACTCCAAAACCATTTTCTCCATTAGCTTCAAAATATCCTCCATAATTAAAACCGGTAGTATTGTTTGCCATACCATAAACTCCGCGACCTGATTCTCCTTCAGCTGTAAAATATCCTCCATAATTCGTACCGGTAGTATTACTTGCGTAGCCCAAAACTCCACTACCCAAAACACCATTAGCTTTACCATAAACTCCTTTACCATTTTGTCCGTTGGATTCAAAATATCCTCCATAATGAAGTAAAGTACTTGTAGATGAGGCATAACCATAAACTCCGCGACCTGATTCTCCTTCAGCTGTAAAATATCCTCCATAATTCGTACCGGTAGTATTAGATGCATAACCATAAACTCCAAAACCATTTTCTCCATTAGCTTCAAAATATCTTCCATAATTAAAACCGGTAGTATTGTTTGCCATACCATAAACTCCGCGACCTGATTCTCCTTCAGCTGTAAAATATCCTCCAAAATTCGTACTGGTAGTATTACTTGCGTAGCCCAAAACTCCACTACCCAAAACACCATTAGCTTTACCATAAACTCCTTTACCACTTTGTCCATTGGATTCAAAATATCCTCCATAATGAAGTAAAGTACTTGTAGAGGATGCGTAGCCATAGACTGCAGTACCCGTTGCATCAGAGTTGTATGAAGCAAGGGTTTTATCACTTGCACCTGTTCCGTTTACACTTAATAATGATGCTGGGTTTTCTACATTGATACCTGTATTCCCGTTTTTCAAGATAGTTAATGCATTACTATGAGAGGAAGAAGATCCATTCCCAATCACAAACAAGCGGTCGTTATCATTCCATCCGTTAGTAGAATTTGGCGTATAACCTGTATTGTACCTGCCCAATACAGTTTCATATCCTGATGGGGCAGTTGTATAATATCCCATAGCAGTTGAATGATAGCCGCTTGCAGTTGTACTATCTCCCATAGTAGTCGAATAATCACCGCTTGCAGTTGTAGTAGTTCCCATAGCAGTTGCATTGATGCCGCTTGCAGTTGTATTTTTTCCCATAGCAGTTGAATAATCACCACTTGCTTTGGTATTTTTACCAAATGCAAAAGATGCTAATCCCATATTATCCGGTGACCAGTTTTGTGAGGTAGTCAATTTCCCTGCTCTAAATGCCGACTTGCTTTTATCGAAGAAAAACATACTGTCGGTAACTGATTCTCCATTTTGAGGTAAAACATTTCTACCGAAAATAAAATCATCGGTATCATAATGTCCTTTTTGTCTTACAGTAGTACTGTTGCGCTCGAATACCACATCCTGTCCTTTAGTAATAGCTACCCACTTGCTTCCATCGTAATAATAAAAAGTGTTATCTCCGTTTTGATATATCAACAAACCGGCAGATAATGAACCTCCGGGATTTGAGATATTTACCGTTGTGGTATCTGTTCTGGGAAATAATACTCCCATACTATTACTATTTATATCAAGTTTGGCACAGGAAGCAGGCGAATCGGTTCCCATACCGACTTGTCCCAATTTGACAATCAATCCGTCAGGATAACTTGGTCCGATGGTGAATGACCATTGATCATTATCAGTATGTCCGTTGGCACTACTCCAACTTACTGAAATACCATAATCCAAAGGTACCGGTGAAGTGCTCATTTGATAATAAGTATGCCAACTTGACCCATTATCGTCGCTCCAATCAAAAAGGTCGGGATCATTGCTTGCATTGGATACCTTAATGATATAAGTTCTTTCCGTAGTACCGGTATAGTTGTCGTGATAGACAGTGATATCATCTACACCGCTACCTGAGAATGTAACTCCCTGCCAGTCGTAGGGTCTTGACACGTGGAGTTCGCCTTGCGGAGTAGTCGTCCCTATCCCTACATTTTGTGCAAAGCCCGATAGGGATATTAGAAATAAGGTAATGATAATTATGAATATTTTAGATACATATTCATACGTCTTTGTTTTAGATAAAGTTTTCATTTTATATTATTTGAGTTTATAAAAATCTAATAAAAAACTATTTTCCTTCAAGATTATCTAGGCGTTTAGTAAGATCTTCTATCTTTTGATTTTGATCGTTGATTATTTGTTGCTGCTCCTGTACAGCCTTTACCAAAACAGGAATCAAATCCGAATAATAAACTCCCAGTCTTTCAAGTTCAACTTTTTCATTTTGTCCTGTTTCTTCATTTTGTTTCCAATCTTCGGTTTTTACAACTTCGGGGATTATTTTCAATAAATCCTGAGCTATAAGCCCAAGTTTTTCACCCTGATATGCTTTGTTTTTCCATGTAAATGATACAGGTTTTAATTGAAGAACTTCATTCAAACCGTAATTGACCGGTTTAATATTCTCTTTATCACGTATATCTGATGTATTAATAGTTCCGTTTGTAGCATATACATCCCGCCAGCGATGATTTGGAGTTCCCAAGTCTCGCGAACCATCTGTTGTCGGTCTGAAAGTTGAGTTTACTGCTACTTCAAAAGCACCACCATCTTCAAATGTTTCTCCACTTCCGATTTTTAATTTTCCCCCGTAGATGTGAAATAATTCATCCGGAGAAGTTGTACCTATACCTACCTTTCCATCTCTTTCAAATGTAACTCTTTTAGCAGGAGGGGACTGGGTAAGATCGATAAGATAAAGACTATTATCTCCACCATCATACTGCATACTCATGGCTGCTGCTGTATTTTCATAAAATTCTATTATGGCATCATTATTAGCTCCGTCCGATTGCATGCGAAGTTTTACATCACTACCAGTATCACTACCGTCTATAATATGAAGTTCTGTTTGGGGTGTTTCTGTTCCAACTCCCAGAGTACCATTGATGCCAATCTGGTCAGATGAAAAATCACCGTAAATAAGCGGGTCGTTTGATGAGGAGTTTTCGATATATAATTTATTGTCGCTTGACATGTTGGTACCCGCCTGATATCCGATAAGGATATTTCCGCTTTTATTATTTGCTTTGGTATTTTTTCCGGCTTCAGAACCGATTATAGTATTTCTGCTACCTCCGTTATTATAATAATCTGCGTTATATCCGATAATTGTATTATTATTACCGGTTTCATTATGATAGGATACTTCTTTTCCATACACTGAATTATAATAACCTTTTGTGTTTTTCAACATGGCTCTATCACCGGTAGCAGTATTTCCCGTAGCTTCAATTCCTGATGCTCCAACACCATTGTTGTATAGGGCAGAGTCTCCAATTGCTATAAGATAATCATTGGATGTATTTAAACATAAAGAAGCATAGCCAATGGCTATATTCTTTCTCCCACTTAAATTTGAATATAATGATATGTAACCCAATGATACATTGCCAAATCCGGATTCATTGGAGGCTAATGAATTAAAACCAAAAGCCGTGTTGTTACCTCCATTAATATTAGAGGTTAGTGAGCCAGCTCCAAAAGCAGTATTTCTTAGCCCTGTTGTATTTGATTTCAATGACGATTCACCAATGGCAGTATTACCCCAACCTGTTGTATTTAAGGTTAAAGTTTTATATCCTACAGCTGTATTATAACGTCCTTTTGTATTATTTAACAAGGCTTTACTTCCGATTGCAGTATTTTTTGTAGCTTCATTTCCTGATGCTCCAACACCGTTATAATATAAAGCAGAATCACCAATTGCCACAAGTCCTGACTGATATGTGGTTTTGTATAAAGTATTAGTACCAATAGCGACATTTTCATATCCGGTGGTATCGGAAT
>JALVEG010000099.1 GCA_027031145.1 Saprospiraceae bacterium
AAAGTGCTTTAGATCCAATAGCAATATTTCTATTTCCCTTTGTATTTGAATATAGGGCTGAATCCCCTATTGCTATAAGATTATTTAAATATGTATTTGAATACAAAGAAGCATTGCCTAAAGCTATATTATAATCTCCGTGTGTATTTGAATGTAATGCATCTACACCCATTGCCTGATTATATGTTCCGCTCGTATTTGAATATAATGCGAACTTACCTGATGCAACGTTACCATATCCACTTTCATTGGAATAAAGAGACATGTAACCGATAGCAGTGTTATCATTACCATAATCATTTTGATACATTGATTCTTCTCCGATTGCAGTGTTTCTTTTTCCTGATATATTTGATTCAAGTGAATGGCTGCCATTTGCAGTATTAAGTATTCCGGAGGAATTATTGTATAATGAGTGATCTCCCGTTGCAGTATTTCCCCTGCCTATAGTATTTGATTTCAAAGCACATGAACCTAATGCAGTATTGCTTTGTCCATGATAACTTTCTGTAGCTCCATAGGTATTTGTAAATAAAGCAGAATCTCCTACTGCCACTAAATGAGATTGGTTTTGATTCCAATACAAGGCATGTGTACCGATAGCAGTATTATTTGACCCGGTAGTATCGGATTTTAGTGCTTTATAACCTAATGCAGTATTTTCATTTCCATATTTATTTTCAAATAGAGACCATCTACCAAAAGCAGCATTCATTTCGCCTGTGGTATTGTTGTACATTGAAGCGGTACCAAATGCAGAATTAACATCACCTGTAGTGTTTTTTTGAAGAGCATTGGCTCCCATTGCAGTATTTTGTACACCATCGATATTTGAGTATAATGTTTTATATCCATTAGCAGTATTACTTGTACCTTTTGTATTTGAAAAAAGTGATTTTGAACCTATAGCCGTATTTTTTATAGCTTCAATACTATCGGTAGCTCCAATTCCATTGTTGTATAATGCAGAATCACCTATAGCCACAATATGTGAACGATCTGTATTATTATACAAAGAAACATTACCTATAGCTATATTATTACTTCCTGTGGTATTGGAGTAAAGAGATTGAAAACCTGTAGAAACATTATTCTCTCCAGTCGTATTGGAATACATATTTTTATATCCTATTCCGACATTTTTATTGTCAGTTGCATCATCTGATCCACCTGCTCCGATACCTATAAATATTGAAGAACCGTCATTGGTACCGTCGGAATCAGATTTCGCATCGCTAAGATCATTCAGTTTTTTTACAGCCGAAACAGAATCTGTCAATAATATCCAATCACTTCCATTATAAAAGTAAAAACCTGTATTTCCATCCGTTTGGTAAACCAATAATCCCGTTGCAGGACTTGAAATAGCATTTCGTTGGGATTCATTCATTCTGGGTATCAAAACACCTTTGCTAGTAGAAACAACGTCAAGCATTGCACTATTATCAGGCGTAGTTGTCCCTATTCCAACATTTTGTGCAAAGCCCGATTGGGATAATAGAAACAAGGTAATGATAAATACGAGCATTGTTCTCAATGAGTAATTACAATTTTTTTGAGAATAATGTTGATTCCATTTGGTTTGTAATAAAGTTTTCATAGTTGATGATTTTTATATTTAAAAAATTAAAATAGATTTGAAAATAGAGCTTCTTTATATGATCTGGAAACCGGTATCTTTATATCGTTTTCCAATACTATCATATACATACCGTTTCTTTTTATGCTTTTCACTTTGGACATATTTATCAGCGTGCTGCTATGGACTCTTAGAAATCCTTTATCCAGAAGTTGCTCTTCATAGTATTTCAATGTTTTTGAAGATAAAACAGAGTTACCTTCTGTATCATATATCATGCTGTAATTGCTTGATGCTTTGATGTACAGTATTTTTTCAAATGCGACAAAGTGGATTTCATTACCGGTTGAAATCACAAGTTTATCTTTAAGAAAATTGTTTAATGTTGCTTTCCTGGAATCCCAGATTTTTTTAGCAGGATAGGAATTTAACTTTTTTACTTTCATGGTTATTAATATTTATTTTGATAAAATATACTTTTCAAGTTCATACAATTTTTCAATCATTTTTTTGTTTTCTTTTTGTTGTGCTTTTAATGCTTTTTGAAGATTCAGTATATCCTTTTGCTGTTTTTGTAATTTATCTTGCTGGTCTTGTAATTTATCTTGCAATTGTTTTATTCTTTCATCTTGTTGCCGGATAGTTTGTTGTTGATTTTCGATAATCAACTGCTGCTCATAATTGGCTTTATAATTGTATGATACAATTTCATCTGTGAAAAGTGAATTTTCATCTGCCAAACCCGGAGGCATGGATTTCGGATCCAATTCCACATCACCTTTTTCGGTTTTATAATCGAAATCTCCGGGGGATTTTCCTTGAGGAGGATAGGACAATATTTCCTTTGCCGGTGATCTATCCAGAAAGGCAGATGCTCCTTCATTGTGCAAATCATCATAATAGATATCATCAAAAGCAAGGCTTGCACTGCCAAGATCTGCTTTTTTATGCTCTTGGGGAATTATACTACCTGTTGATCTTACTATTTTTAGTCTTTTTTCATCCGGACTTGTTGCAAGATCGGTAATGTATAAAGCATTGTCCCCACCGTCATAATGCAAACTCATAGCTTCAGAAGTATTTTCATAAAATTCTATTATGGCATCGTGATTAGCCCCTTCTGATTGCAAACGCAATACGACATCATTATCACTACCATCTTTATTAGTATCGGTTATTTGGAACTCTGCACCCGGATCATCATTATTTAATCCTAAAAATCCTTTCTTTTTCAATGTTAATGCATTGTGATGAGAGGAATACGACCCATTACCAATCACAAACAACCGGTCGTCATCATCCCATCCGGTAGCGGAATTTGGCGAATAACCGGTATTGTACCTGCCCAATACAGTTTCATATCCTGATGGGGCAGTTGTACCTGCTCCCATAGCAGTGGAAATATAGCCACTTGCAGTTGTACTCAATCCCATAGCAGTTGCATCATAACCGCTTGCAGTTGTACTTTCTCCCATAGCAGTTGCACCCGTACCGCTTGCAGTTGTATATTCTCCCATAGCAGTTGCGCCCCACCTGCTTGCAGTTGCACCATATCCCATTGCAGTTGAAAATACAGCGCTTGCTTTGGTATTATAACCAGATGCAAAAGAACCAATTCCTATAGAATCAGGTGACCAGTTAGATGAGGCATATAATTCCCCTGCTCTAAATGCTGCCTTGCTTTTATCAAAAAAAAGCATTTTACCTGTAACATTCTCATCATTTTCAGGAAGAGCTTCTCTGCCTAAAATAAAATCATCAGTATCATAAGATGATATTTGATGTATGGTAGTTCCGCTTTTCTCAAATACTATAATATTTTTATTTACTCTCAATGGGTCGTTGATTGTGCCATCTCCAGAAAGAGAATAGTCACTCTGCACCACTTGTGAACCCCATTGATCACCTGTACTGCTCGAGGGAAGAGTAACAGTATTGCCTGAACTAATAGTCAGTTGATCTCCTAATACTGATAATGTTTGTAATTCATTCGCCGGATCTGCATCTGCATCATTAACTTCGTCCGTTACACTTCCACCTTCCTTGGAAAGAATGATTTGATTTCCGCTTTTTGTCAATGTTTGAATTTCATTTGCAGGATCAGCATCTGCATCGGTACCACCGGTGGGAATTGCAATAGAGTTACCGTTTGAAATACTCAATTTGTTTGTTTCTGCATCAAAAGATAGTAATTGTATTTCATTTGACGGATCTGCATCAGCATCATCATTATTGACGACATCTTTTGCCAGATTTGCATAAGGAACTGCATAGATTTTTGTGGTACCCAAATCTTCGAAACCCGAGCCGGTATCAATTTCAACTTTCAGATCATAAGGGCCGTTTGACCAGTTGATATTTTCAAAGGCGGGATTATCCCGGCCTATCACAATATTAATCAGCCCGTATTCATTTGTATTAAATGCATTAGATTCTGTGAAAATAACTGTATTTTCATCATCAAGTATTGTAAAACGGGCTTTGACGATATGGTTTTTCAGTAATTCCCCGGCATTATTTCTGATAACTGCCTGATAATTGAGACCGGATGCAATTTGACTGAATAAAAATTGGTAATTGAATATCAATAGACTGAAAATTATAAATTTAATATACTTTTTCATGTGTTTAAAATTTTTTTGTTAATAATAAGATGCAAAAAAATTTCTGCACCCATGGAACCGCTTCGCTCTCGCAAGAATTTTTTTAATTATTCACTGTGTGTATTTTATGATTAATAAAATTCATGCTCGTTTCATAATTTAGATTTTTAGTTTTATTAATTATCTAATTTCAAATTCTTTTTTATTTCCATTACTTCAGCTTTAAGTGTTTTCATTTCTTCGAGTTGTGCCTGCAATTGATTTATTTGACGTTTTAATTCGAAATTTTTATTTTTTCAGTTGTTTTTATTACAAAATCCTCTATACAACTTAAGTTTTATTACTTTTTAAATATATACGCTGATCCCTGTTGTGTATTTACTCCCACACCATGATCCGAAGCTCCCACTATGGCATAGTCTCCCGATATGGATACGCTATTGCCAAAGTGATCATGAGCAGCACCATCGGAAGCAGTAATATATGTCTGCTGGCTCCATATAGATCCTGATCTGTGAAAAATATATGCTGAACCCTGTTCTGTATTTCCTCCTTCATCATAACCAATTGCTCCCACTATGGCATAGTCCTCCCACATGGATACGCTTTTGCCAAAATAATCATTCACAGTACCATCGGGAGCAGTGAAATGTGCTTGCTGTGTCCAACTAACTCCCGATCTGTGGAAAATATACGCCGAACCCTGATTACTATTACTTCCCACATCATCATAATCTGCTCCAACTATGGCATAGTCTCCCGATATGGATACGCTACGGCCAAAGAGATCCTCTGAGGCGCCATCGGAAGCAGTGATCTTTGCTTGCTGTGTCCAGTTAGCGCCCGACCTGTGGAAAATATAAGCCGAGCCCTGACCGCTATTTCCTCCCACATCATCTCCCGAAGCTCCCACCATAGCATAGTTTCCTGATATGGATATGCTCGTGCCAAAATGATCAACAGCAGCACCATCGGAAGCAGTGATTTTTGCCTGCTGTGTCCATGTAGCTCCCGATCTGTGGAAAATATAAACCGAGCCCTGATCTGTATTTCCTCCCACATCATCACCATTCGCTCCCACTATGGTATAGTCTCCCGATATAGATACGCTTGCGCCAAACCAATCTTCAGCAGCACCATCGGAAGCAGTGATTTTTGTCTGCAATGTCCAGTTAGCTCCCGATCTGTGGAAAATATACGCAGAGCCCTGATCTATTTTTCCTGCGACTTTATTAAAAAAAGCTCCCACTATGGCATAGTCCCCAGATATGGATACACTTTTACCAAAGTTATCATTATCAGCACCATCGTCAGCAGTTATCTTTGCTTGCTGACTCCAGTTATTCCCAGACTTATGGAAAATATAGGCAGAGCCCTGATTACCATTTCCTCCCACATCATCAAGATAAGCTCCCACTATGGCATAGTCCCCAGATATGGATACGCTTTGTCCAAAGAAATCATTAGCAGCACCATCATCAGCAGTGATTGAATAGTTTTCATTATTTGAATGGGGCTCTCCCCATAGCGTATTACTTTTGGTTAAAGATAACCACTCAGTACCTGTATATCCTTCAAAGTCGTTAGTAGTGCTATTCCATCTAATAGTTCCGGCAGTTGGAGTAGCTTCATCATCTCCAACCTTTAATTTACCCGAAACTTCCAGTTTCTGTGCAGGAGTATCTGTTCCAATACCGGTTTTACCATTTTTTATAATGGTTAGCGCATTGTGACGTGCACTTGAAGAGGTTCCGTTTCCAATCACAAACAGGCGGTCATCATCATCCCATGCATCAGCGGAATTGGGCGTATAATCGACATTATACCTACCAAATACAGTTTCATTATATGATGGGGCGGTTGTTGAATATCCCATGGCGGTAGAAATTTTTCCACTTGCAGTTGTATTATACCCAAGAGCAGTAGAATAATCACCACTTGCAGTTGAATATCTCCCCATAGCAGAGGAATAGTTTCCGTTTGCTATTGTACTTAGCCCCATAGCCGTGGAATAACCACCACTTGCTTTGGTATTGTAACCAACTGCAAAAGAGTAGGAGCCTATATTTTTTGGTGACCATATATCGGACTTGTTTAAATTACCTGCTCTGAAAGCACCTTTGCTTTTGTCGAAGAAAAGCATTTTGCCGGTAACATTCTCACCATTGACAGGAAGAGCTTCCCTGCCTAAAATAAAATCATCAGTATCATAAGATGATATTTGGTGTATGGTAGTTCCGTTTCTTTCAAATACAATAAATTTTTTATTAACACTCAATGGTTTGGTATTTGTGCCATCTCCCGATAGAGAATTGTCACTCTCTACTACTTGTGAACCCCATTGATCACCGGTACTGCTTGAGGGAAGTGTAACAGTATTACCTGAACTAATAGTCAATTGATCTCCTGATACAGATAGTATTTGCAATTCATTTGCAGGGTCTGCATCCGCATCATTAACTTCATCAGTAACACTTCCGCCTTCCTTGGAGAGTAAGATTTGATTTCCACTCTTGGTCAGTGTTTGAATTTCATTTTCCGGGTCGGCATCTGCATCGGTACCACCGGTGGGAATTGTAATAGAATTACCATTTGAAATACTCAGTTTGTTTGTCCCTGCATCAAAAGATAATAATTGCAATTCATTTATCGGATCCGCATCAGCATCATTAACTTCATCCGTTACACTGCCGCCTTCCTTGGAGAGTATTATTTGATTTCCATTTTTAGTCAGTTTTTGAATTTCATTTTCGGGGTCTGCATCTGCATCAGTTCCACCGGTAGGAATTGTAACGGAATTCCCGTTTGAAATACTGAGTTCGTTTGTAGCAGCATTAAATGTAAGAGATTGTATTTCATTTGCCGGATCCGCATCCGCATCATCATTATTGACTACATTCAAAGCGAGATTGGAATAAGGAACAGCTTGGAGCACAGAACTTCCCATATCTTCAAATCCACTACCTTTATTTATTTCCACATGAAGGGAATAAGGTGTTGCTGCCCAGTTGATATTTTTATAATCATCGGAATTTTCACCAACTACAACATTTATAAGTCCATATTCATTTGTATTGAGACTATAAGTTTCTGTAAATACATTTCCTTCATTATTGAAAATAGTAAAACGAGCTTCTATAAATCGATTTTTCATCAAACTCCCATCGCTGTTTCTGATAACTGCCTGATAATTGAATCCGGGAATAAATTGAGCAATTCCTGATTGAAAAAAAACAAATACGACTATTAATATAATAATTTGTTTAGTTAAAGTTTTCATGAGTTTATAATTTATTTTATTAATAATTTTTGTTTATGAATCTGCATATTGTAAATATGTTATTGGGTTTTAATGATTTTGAAAACCTTTACTGCATTGCTATTTTTATCTTTAAATAAAAGTAAATATGTATTTGATGGTAATTTGCTAAAGTCTAATGTCTCTTTAGCTTCTCCAGTAAAAGATATTTTCCTGGGTGGAAAAACTCTTTTACCGGTAATATCCAGAATTTCTATCTCCAGATCCATATTATTTTGTGATTTCATCCCCAAACTTAAAGTTGAAATAGTAGGGTTTGGGAAAATAGATATTTTAATATCCGAATCATCAATATTAAAAGTCCCTACAAAATCTTCAGGTACCGGTTGTTGAAATCCCTGCGTCAATATTATTGTTCCTGATGATTCTGTGCTAACTACAATCTCTCCGGAAGTAGCTGATACTTGTAAATTTGCCGAATTACTTAAATTTCCGGTTGTACTTATCAACTGTCTTTCAATAATTTGTCCATAACCGGACTTTGATAGAATTGATAATATCGTGATTATTAGCAATACTAAGACAATTTTCAAATCAAATGTTTGAATTTTGATATTACATTTCATGATAATAGATTTTTTGTTTGTTAAATAATTAGTTTTATTTTGGCCAATATTCGCCTCCGTTCAATATTTTTTCCGATGCATATTTGATTTCTTCCTGACTTCCACCCTTTTCGATAAAACCTTTGGAACCTGCCTGAAAAAACCCATTGGATATTTCATCATTGCTAAACATTGAAATA
>JALVEG010000100.1 GCA_027031145.1 Saprospiraceae bacterium
TTCTCGTTTTGAGGTAAATAATCTAATTCACTGTCAGGATGATTGTAATCATAAGGCCATCTGTAAACCATAGGATACAACTTGAAATTTCCATGTCCCGGAGGTGATTCTGCCTGCCATTCAAGTGTATTTGACTTCCATGGGTTCTTTTCAGCAACTTTTCCTTTTTTCAATGACCATATAAAATTGAATAAAAAGACAAATTGCGTAATCAATAAGAATATCAGACTGACTGTAGCCACCTGCCTTGCCATTATATGTTCAGGTTGCATAAGCAATTCGTTCCAACTGCTGTAGTCAAAGATCCTTCTGTGCTGACCTTGTAGCCCTAACCAGAAAAGAGGTAGAAAAATAGTGTTGAAGAATATAAAAGTCCCCCAGAAATGTATTTTTCCCATCAAAGTATTCATCTGTCTTCCTGTAAATTTTGGATACCAGTAATAGATAGCAGCAAAGCCACCTAAAAAGACTGTAGGGAATAATGTATAATGAAAATGTGCAATAACAAAATATGTATCATGTGCATAGATATCAAAAACATTGGAGCCAAGATGCAATCCTGTAAAACCACCGAATAATGTAAATGTTGCCAACATTCCCAATGCCCACATCATAGGCAGAGTCAGTTTAATATCACCTCTCCATAAAGTGCCTAGGTACGACAATACCATACCTGCAAAAGGGATCGAAATAATAATGGTAAGCAGACTGAAAATATTTGCTGCTCCAGGATCTATTCCCGATACAAATTGATGATGAGCCCAGACAACCAGTGAAAGTACTGCTGCTGCAAGCACCAGGATAATTACCATGCGATAACCAAAAAACGGTTTTCTGGAAAAAGTAGGTAGTATTTCGCCTACAACTCCCAAGGCTGGAAGCAATAAAACATATACTTCAGGATGACCGAAAAACCAGAATAGATGCTGCCATAAAATAGGATCTCCTCCTCTGTATGCATCAAAGAAGCCTGTTCCGACCAGAATATCCATCAAAAGCATAAAAGCTCCTGCGATAAGTGGACCTACCGAAAACATAAAAAGCAGGTTTGCTATGTTTATCATCCACACTACGATAGGCATTTTCATCAATGACATCCCCTTAGCTCTCTTGTTGAGTGTGGTAACTAAAAAATTAATTCCCCCCATCAACATTGAGATAAATTCCAAAGCAACTGCTAACAGGAAAAATGTATTCCCTGTAAAGAAATTTGCCTTAAAAGTTGTATTCGGATTATTATACCCAAAATCCGAAACCGAAAGGGGAGGGTACATCGTCCATCCTCCACCGAATGCTCCTGTTGGCATTAGGAATCCTGCAAGAAGAACGATACAACTCAGTAAAAAAGTCCAGTAAGATATTTTATTCAATACCGGAAATGCCATATCATCCGTACCAATCATTATAGGTATCAGAAAATTTCCCAATACAGCCAGCAACATTGGCATTCCTACCCAAAATATCATTATGGCACCGTGATTAGTCACCAATTGATTGTAAGTTTTGGCTGATAATGAGCCGTACAAAGGTATATCTTCTGGTCCAAATGCCAGATTGTAACGGAAAACATATACAAAAAAGCCACCGAATGCTGCCATGAACATCGCAGTCAGTAAATATTGCAGTCCTATATCCTTATGATCAAGCGAAAAGAAAAATCTTTTCCAAAATCCCTTTTTCTTATGTTCAGTCATATTAAAAGTCAGTTTTTAATTTTATTTATTTTTTAATACCATATATTTTATCCATTGTCTCTTTCCATTTTGTTTCACTTTCAACATAGAGATCGCCTTTCATAGCAGAGTGACCGATTCCGCAAATCTCAGCACAGGTAATTGGGAACTTGCCTTCTTTATTGAGTTTTATCCACCTTGTAATTGTTCTGCCGGGTAAAACATCCTGCTTAAATCTTGAATTTGGTAAAAATACACTATGGACGACATCCAATGCTTTTAGATCCATGTGCACAACTTTATTAACGGGTAAATGTAGTTCATTTACTGCGGAGACATCATCATCTGTATATAATTCACCGTCAGGACCGGGATAAATAATACTCCACATCCATTGTTTTCCCACAATAGCTATTTTAAAATCAGGCTCCGGTAATGTTTGCTCAACACTATGCCATATTGGATGTTCGGTAAATAAGATATACAGATCCCCCATTAACAATAAGAACATACCGGCATATATCCACATTCTTTTTTTATGTGAAGTATCGATCATATATCTTTCTTTTTTTGTCCATTTCCTTTTTCGTGTTATTATAGGGTAAATGAATAAAAAGACCGTTATTACAAATGCTATTCCCACAACTGCGGTAATAACCCAAAAAAGATGATCTATCTCAAGTCCTGTTTGACTATTACTTTCAGGAAATATTTTCATAGTTTATTATTTGAAAAGTTAATTTGTTTTTTGTTTATTTTTTTTATTTCCAAAATGCCATTACAAAAATTATCTGTACCAATGGTAAATAGATAACTGAACTAAGCATTAATTTTTTTGCATAATTAACATCAGGATTTTTATAAAATGAATAAGCTTTTATATTGAACCAAAAAGTCAGCATAATTATAAGCAGAAAATAAAAAATGTTAATATGAATATTACTGTAAAACAGCATTAATACAGGTATTAAAGTCAAGGATGAAATAAATGTCAGATATGCATTTTTAATAGTCCTGCCTTTTTTTGCAGGCAAAAGGTCATATCCGGCTTTAGAATATTCATCGTTCCATATCCAGGCAATGGACCAAAAATGGGGAAATTGCCATAAAAATTGAAATAAAAATAAAAATATTGCTATATTATCAATATATCCTGTAAAAGCAATATAACCAATAGTTGGTGGCAATGCTCCGGGTATTGCTCCGATTACAACAGCAATTGGAGATTTTCTTTTCAACGGAGTATATATATATGAATAAATTAAAAGGGAAGATAAGCCGATGATCAATGTTAATGTGTTGTTTAACAAAGCAAATGATAGTGCTCCCATAATAGTCATTATCAAGGCATATAATCTCACCTGATTTACAGACATTCGTTTTGCCGGCAATGGACGGTCTTTTGTTCTGTCCATTACCGCATCAAAATCCTTTTCGTAAAGTTGGTTGATAGCATGCGCTGCTCCCGTTGTAAAAAATCCCCCGAACATCAAACCGATGATCTCGCTTAATTGAATATTATTTCCATTAGCTGCAATCAGATATCCAATTATCGACGAAAAAACTACAACTACATTTACCCTGAATTTGATCAGCCTCCCAAAATCCTTAATTATTTGCACAGTTAGTAATCCTTTGTTTATTTAGAGCAAATATAAATTAACTAATCATTTCTCAAAACATATTTAGATTAAATATAAATAAAGTGTCGCCAATTGACAAAAATTTAATGTAACTACTCAGGTAGGGTGCTTTTAGAATGAAAAAAATCTATTTTTTTGCCAGATGAAGCTGATTTTTTGAAGGCATAACTTGTCCCGCAAAAAGGCAGGAGTGGAGCTACGTTAAAAAAAATAGCTGAAATATGGCGAAAAAAGAGGTTTTTTCAACCAAAATGACTCTACGTGAGTAGTTACAATTTAATAAAAATTATGCTTCTAACCCGGGTAATAAGGTAATATAATAAGATAAACTGTCACTCCTGTAATAGCAACATATAACCATATAGGGAAAGCATATTTTGCAATTTTTTTATGTCTTTCAAAATCCTTTTTGGAAGCATAATAATATGCTCTCAAAACCAAAGGTATAGCAAATACAGACATTAGGATATGTGAAGCTAATACGAAATAATAAAAGTACTTAATAAATCCTTGTCCCGGAAAAACAGTTTCCTCTGTTGTCGCATGATACATTATATACATTATTAGAAATAAGATCGATAAAAGGATTGAGATCCTGATAAGTGTTTTGTGCAATGTTACCTTTTTACTTTTAATCGCAAAATAAGCAGATACCAACAAAACAGCTACAACGCCATTCACGGGTGCATAAATATGAGGAAAATAAGAAAAATTTCCTTCCACTTTAACCTGAAACAGCAATAAGACAATTACCGGTAATATGATTGAAATAATGTTAATAGTTTTAATACCCATATCTTAATATTATCTTGAGCCCAAAACGATATCAATAAATATCTCTTTACCGTCCCTTAAAATTTTGAATTTAACTTTATCACCGGGTTTGTATTTTTTCAATTCATCTGAATATTTTTTCAATGAATCAATTTCCGTATCATTTAATCCGGTGATAATATCATTTGTTTTTAATCCGGCTTTTGCTCCAGCTGATCCGTCGATAACAGATGCTATTTTAACGCCTTTGCCTGTAAAAGCAAAATCGGGAATAGATCCTGTAGCAACTTTTCTTTCTCCTCTCGATTTGGTTTTAGGCTGTGGTGCTTTTTTAGTGTTATCACCTGTGAAATTCATAGGATCAACCCTGTCGGCAAGATATTCAAGCACTTCTTTTGCTACAGTTGCCACCTTGACCAATCCGGGTCCGTCAATTTTATCAGCTGTATCGGCAGGCCTGTGATAATCCTGATGTGCTCCCGTAAACAATTGAACTGCAGGAATTCCTTTTTCGATAAATGCAAACTGATCACTGGAATCCAACTCTTTCAATATTACTTCACTTTTAACTCCGGTGGTATAATCCGTTCCCATGAATATGAATTTCCATTCACGGGCTGTATTTCCATTCAAGACCATTAGCTTTTTGTCAAATAATCTGCCGTCAGTATCCAAATTAATATTTGCAAATGGCGGATTGAGAAAATCCGAATTGAAATTATTCACAAAATACCTCGAACCTATCAAACCGGCTTCTTCTCCTGTAAAAGCAACGAAAATTACGGTTCTTTTAGGCTTCATTGTCTTACCAAGTGTTTTAGCTAATTCCAATAAGATGGAAACTCCACTGGCATTGTCATCCGCACCATGATGTATCTTTCCCTCATCATCTTTATGTACATCAGGCCATCCAAGTCCCAGATGATCATAATGCGCCGAGATAACTACCGGACTTTCTTTAAGGTCAGGATCAGAACCCGGAATTATACCGATCACATTTTTTAATTTCAATTTTCCTTTGTCCTTGAATTTATGATAAAACTCCTGAAAATATGAATCATTCAACGGTTGTAATCCATATTTTCTAAAATGCTCTGCAATATAATCTGCTGCCTGATCCAGTTCAACTGTACCAAGACATCTTCCTTTCAATTCATCGGAAGATAAATATTTGATATGTTGCATCATTCTATCTTGAGAAAATACTGGTTTTAGATATCCCAATGCTTTTCTTTCTTCAGTTATCTTAATGCTTTTACCGGTTTTGCTCAAAACTTTCTTTAGGGGAGAATTCAAAACAGGCCACTGTCCTTTAATGATATTGGTTGGTTCATCACCTTCAAATCCAAGGTAACTGTATTTGCCGTAATGAGGCAATTTTCTCACAAAACCATCTATTGCATCAGGATTTCCAATTGAGAAGAAAGCGATTTGTTTCTTGAAATTATCAGGACTGAAAGTTGTAATAGCAAAGGATTTTCCTGCAAGATCAGAATGTTTTCCATCCAAAGTAATAGAATCTTTGGAAAATCCGCTTGAATATTTTTTCAATTGATCGTTGAATATATTTGCAAATTTATTTTCAAATCCCAGTATCCAAGGAGTTTTGTCTTCAGGTAATCCGGCAAGATCGCTGTCATAGACTATTTTAAAATTATCATTATCGTTTTCTATCCATTTTTTTGCAAAATCATTGTAGACCTTTTTCTGCTCATCCGTAGCTTTTGACGGGAGAATAAACACATTGTCTTTACTTGCCCATATCTTTGATAAAGCTGGAGGAACTTCCTTGGGATTTAGTTTGCGGAATACATCATAAAACGGGTCAATCTCAATACTGAGTATTTTCTCGTCCACTTTGAAAGATTTTCCCTCTTTCTTTTTTGACATAGTGAAAATTTCTTTTTGTTCCCCCTTATCAGTAATGATATAAACAGGAATATCAAGTATAAATGGTTTTCCTTCCTGTTTTTGTTCCAATATTACATACAATTCTTTTTTACCACCTTTAATTTTTACATCAGAACCTATCAAAGCGATTTCAGGAGCTCCTTTTCTATAAACCCATTGATTGAAAAAAGTACTTAGCGTAGTATTTGATGCTTTTTCCATTTCTGATTCGATATCAAAAAAAGATGCTTTTTTGAATTTAAAGTCTTTATAAAAATTGCTTATACCTTTTAGGAAAATATCATCACCCAATTTCATCCTGAGCATATGAAACATCATAAGAGATTTGCCATAACCGATAGCTTCACTAGGCCCGTCATAGCGGGATAAAAATTGACTCAGAGGAAAATCATTTTCACTATTGACAAAATCGGTAAATTTCTGCAAGGTCGATCTTCTGTAATTTTCACCTTGTCCTCTTTGTTCCTTGATAAGATGATCAGCCATATATGCAGTCAGGCCTTCGCACCAGTTTCCTTTTTCAAAATCAACATAGACGCTGTTTCCCCACCAGTTGTGCAATAATTCATGAGGATATGACGAATGAAGGATAAACGGGAATCTGATTATTTTTTCGCCAAGTAATGTAAAAGAAGGCATTCCGTAGCCTGTTTCCCAAAAATTTTCAACAAGTGCAAATTTGGAATAAGGATATTTACCTATCATCTCTTCATCCATTATCATATATTGCTCGGTAACTTCCAGATATTTATTTGCCAGACTTTCATCTGGAGTTCTGAGAAAAGCCATTGCCATCACACCATTGTTCATCGTATGAGAATACTCTGTGAATTTGGCAGCTATCAGAAATATTTCTTCCTGTGGCATATCACAAGCCCAGTGGTCAAGATGAGTTTTTTCCTTATCTTTATTTAATGTTCTTGTACCTTGCGAAACGGTTTTCCATTTTAGCGGTAATTCAGTATTCAAATCAAATGTATAATAATTATCCTTAAATGTAGTTATCCAGTATGTTGATCCTGCAAGATAGACACCTTTTGAACTGATTATTCCGGGAGATTCACTAAATCCGCGTTGATAATTTGCATGACTTTGTTCCAATACCGATTCTATTTTACCTTTATATTTGATGGAGCATTTTTTTGAATTGTCTTTAAATTCAATTCTCCACTTATTCAGTTTTAATGATGATTTATTACCTGTATCATCGCGGTCCATACCGATATCTTTAGCTTCATCATCTGCTGATACTTGGGTTAGAGTTATATTCTTGCTTGAAGAATATGGTTTAAGTGATGAATTCAATTCAAATTCTATGGATTTTACATCATATTTAAAAGTCAATATATCATTAACTTGTAAAAATGATTGGTCAGGCTCAATTGTTACATTCAGATTTTGGTGTATAAATTTTTCCTGTGCAAAAATTCTTTCCGGCATCAAAATGCCAATGAGCAAAACGGCAATTATTATTATTTTTTTCATTTTTATGTTTAGTTTTTTCAATCAAAATAATTCTATATGAGTATTTTTATTTTTTTATTTGGGCGATTGCCGGGCAACCCGCCATTGCAAACGCAGCCGTCACCAGGCTGTTCGTGGGTTCCGTCCCGTCTTCGTACGCATTATTCAGCCTCACGCATATTATCAACCCTGTGAATAATCCGTTCTCCGCCAGAGACAGCCTCCTGACGTCGGCTCCACTACCATCCCTATCGCAATGTACGGAGCTTTAGCGAAGTACATTCGCAATCGTACGCTGCCGCTAAAGCTTTAGCGCAGATACCCGGAGCTTTAGCGAAGGCGATTCGCAATCCCAAATCTAACCGGCTTCAAAATCACTCTCTTCGGTCGTGCTTTTGAGTCCTAAGTTCTCCCTTTTTTATATACCCCCTGATAAGCAGTGTCTCCGACCTCGCTTTACCTAAAACGCCTAATAAGTTTTAGTCATATCTTCCGGTATTACCAATATATAATCCGCCAGTTTTTTATATTCATCTTTAAAATTAAGATCTTTTGATTCCTGTGTCGAAAGGGTAACTATCTTCAATCCGGGCATGTATTTATTTAGATACCAGGAAATAGCACCGTGATTTTTAGAGTGAAAATCCCCTTGATAATGCAAGAAAGTAAATCCGGGTTTTAAATTTTTGCTGATGAAATAAGCCATTGTAGCATCCTTTATTGCCTGAGCTTGTACAAAGTTCACATTGATTCCCATCCCATGCCCTGTATCCATGGTCATCATCTCATCATAATTTGGTGCCAGCGTATCAAACGGAACGGGTAGGGGAGCAAAGTATTTTTTTGCTTCATCAGAAAGTGCTTCCAGGCCCTCAAAACCTTTTTTTGCAACTACCCCGGCATATCTTCTCGGAATATTAGTGGCATAAAATCCTATATTGTTGGCTTTCGCAAATTCCAGAACCGGTTTATAATCGGTTTTATAATTTTTCCACAATCTCATTTCGTCTTCAAAATAATTTTTTTTGATATAGCCTCCCATATATTCATCGAGAATAAGCTGATTGTCCGATTCATACATTTCAGCTCCAATCTGAAGAAGAGAATCTTTTTGAAATAAACTTTTTGCAACCTGAAATTCCATCCAGTGATCAACTGAATTATTGTGCAATTCACCGAAAAGAACAATATCAGCAACGGCCATTTCATTTATCATCGAATTATAATCAACCTTTTCTCCTTTTGAATTATAAAGCTCATAAGTTTGGGGATTTTGAGCTATCAAAATATTAGTAAACAATATGGTCAGGAAAATAAATAAAAATTTCATAAGTTTTATGGTTTTAATAATTTAACAAAATAAAATACTACTATGTTTTATTTAATTGGAATTGATCAAATCCAATTAAAAATCAAAAATAGCAATAAAACCTGTGTTTTTTATTAACAATAGAATAAAATAGCCTTATTTTGCATTTCTTTTGTATAATATTGAAAAATTTAGATTTGAAAAATAATAAATATAATATCGCTCAACCTTTATTGTTGTCAATAATTCTCGCTGCAGGAATGTTGATCGGATACAATATTAACGAAAAGCATAATAAACCTTTAATTTCAGGGATAAAGGAAGAAAATGCAGGTAAAACAGGAAAAATAGAAGAAATAATCAGGTTTATAGATGCCAAATATTTATATAAAACAAATCAGGATAAATTTACTGAAAAGGCTTTAAAATCAATATTTGAAGAACTTGATCCTTTTTCCGCATATATTCCTCCCTCAAAATTAAGTTCCGTTAATGACAAACTTGATGGAAATTTCAGAGGAATAGGAATATCAAGTTACATTATTGACGATACATTGATAGTCTTGAATGTTTTGAAAGATACCCCTGCAGAAAAAGCGGGTTTGAAGCCATTGTACAAGATAATACAGATAGGCAATCATTATATTACAGGTGATTCGATCAATCATTCCGTTATCAAAAAAATAATTTCTTCTTATGGTGAGGAGCCTTTTGATATAGTAATATTGGACAGGAATAATAGAAAGAAAGTAGTCACAATTAATGCAGAGAAAATAGAAAATAACTCCGTTAGTTCTGCTTATATGCTTCCCGATTCTACTCTGTATATGAAGATAGAGCAATTCACCAATCATACTTACAGGGAATTTATGGAAGATATCGAGAAGTATGTAGTGGATGACAAAATATCCAAACTGATCATTGATCTAAGAGGTAATCCGGGGGGATATCTTCAGGAAGTAACCAAAATGCTTGATCAGTTTTTTGACAAATCCAAACTTGACCTTGTAACTACCGTATATCATGACGGTCGAAAAGATAAGATCAAATCCAGTGGAAGAAATTTTTATAAAATATCCAGGATCGCCGTTCTGATCAATGGGCACAGTGCATCGGGAAGTGAGGTTTTAGCAGGAGTATTGCAGGATTATGACAGGGGTATTATCGTTGGAAATCCTTCTTATGGTAAGGGTCTGGTGCAGGAACAATATGAACTTAGCAACGGTGGAGCATTGAGATTAACTATTGCCAATTATTATTTACCTACAGGTAGATCTATACAGAAATCCCTTGATCTGGATTCCAATTTTGTAAATACAAATTCATCACACTATGAGAGACAGGATACTTTTTACAGTATCAATGAACGCAGACCATTGATATCAGGCAGAGGGATATATCCCGATTATTTTGTCAATGATACCATGTATTACAAATTGCAAAATATCTTATACAGGTATGATAGTTTATTGTTTTCCCAAGCTATTGATTATATAAAAAAGAATAAAAATTTATATAATATATCCGAAAAGGATTTTGTAAATAGTTATGATATCTCGCTTGATTCGATTCCCAATATTAAAGATTCCGAATTTTCACTGGAAGGTATTGAAGCATACAAATATTTGATCAAGTCAAAAATAGCATTTATCCTGTTTGGAAAAAATACCGAAGAAAAGATACTCAACAGGATCGATCCGTATATTGAGGAGGCACAGAAGCACCTTAGAGATATAAAATGATATTGCAGGCATTAAAATCAGTGCTTATCTGCCAAATCCGTGTTATCCATGTTAAAAAAAATTATAAAAAACCATTAAGAAATTAGGAATAGCAAAGAGTATAATTCGGGTTTGTATTCTTTAGCCATCATGTTAATCCCATACAAATTTCCATTTTCCATTTTTTTGCTTTTTCCAAATAGTATGAAAAATACCATCGGCTTTTATTGATTGTCCACCGGGTTTAATTCCTGAAAAAGTAAAATGACCATAAGTATAAGCTAAATCACCTGAATTTGCAACATCAACATAATCCGGTTTCCATTCTATTTTGATATCCTTTAATGTTTGCTTTTCAAAATAATCTTTTATCGCCTTTTTCCCCTTTATTACTGTATTATTTCTAAATAATACCGCATCATCAGCAGCATAATACAGAAATGCTTCAGCAACACCTTTTTGTTTTGCCATTTCAGCGAACTCCTTTTCAGTCTGTATTATTATGGCTTTTGTATCTTTATTGTTTTTTCCCATACTATTCATTGAACAAGAATTAATAATAAATGACAAACCCCATAATAATACAATTGTAGTCATATTAATTTTCATAATCTTATTTTTTATTTGAAATATTCCAATAATCGCATTTTCCGCCGAAACTTATATTTTCCACTTCCAATTGTTTGTTTATCCAATCTGAAATGTTAATTTGCTCATAATTCTAATATTTAAAATATTTATCATTTTGATTTTGATGCTTTCATGGTATTTCCAAAAGCTCCGATATTTATTCTGTTTCCGTTTGGTGTTGGTTCATTTGAATAATCTGATGCCGGGTCACCTGCATCAATGCAAGGACTTGTATTAGCATCATTAATCCTTTGTGTTCCGTTCCAACGTCCTTTTTTTGATTTTAAATGATAAATCTGCCAAGCTTTACTTGCTCCCAGATTCGTTTTGCAAACAGAATTTTCACTATCTTCCAAGCCATCGGCATTTTCCCAGATCGAGCTAAAAATATTATAACTTGTTGCATTATAATATCTACCATTGTGTAACTCATATTCGCAAGGAAGCAAAGGGTCTGAGTAAATATCGCTTGAAGATGTTACATTGTGGTAATTCCCGCTTATATTTCCGTTTATACAATTGTAGTCTGAAACAAAAGTATGGATTGACGGTTGTTGATTGTCAATTCCGTAAGTGGCATTTCTTACTATGATATTGTTTTTAATATATGTAGTAAATCCTGATAAAGAAGGGTTTACAGGGTCTCCCTGATAAAAAGTAATTCCTGCATCTTCGGCACTTATTTCAATGACATTATTTTCAATGCGTGTATTGTTAAAACCGTAAATTCCAATTCCGGCTAATTTGCACTGAGAAATAACATTATGATGAATGTACACATCTGTATGAGTATTTAATGTTCCTGCACCGCCATCAGTTAGTTGTTCTAACCAGATGCCGTGCCAAACTTGATTACCATAAAAGAAATTGTCATAAATTTCTATATCATCAGCAACAACATCTCCTCGATTCATAACATGAACAGCGGCTGAGCCTGCCATTTGTCTGTCGGGTGCAAGTCCTGCAATGTTATTATAAATTTTAAAATTATTGCAATTTTGCACTCTTATACTTGCATCTGTTCTGGTGTTCGTGATGTCGTTGTTGTAAATTTCAAAATTTGTAGCCTGTCCTACATATATCCCATCATGTCCATCATAGTGAATTCGATTGTTGTAAAATTTAGAATTAATATCATAAATATTTTCATTTTTGTTTGTATCCACTCCAAATTCCAATATTATGCCATCAGCAAGTCCATTGTGAATGTACATATCATTTATTGTAACATTATAACAATTCTGCAATTGAATCATACGGTAATAGCTATGCCCAGATGGTTCAGATTGATTTGCCCTGTTTCCGTTCAGTTCAAACCCCCTGATCGTTATATTCCCGGTTGTAACACTTTGGTCAGGCATTATCTCTTCCAATACAGTCCCTTTTTGCCCGATAAGCGGTTTGAATTGTGTTTTCCAGTTTGCATGATCAACAAGTTTTACTATTGCATTTTCATCCCCTTCCAATATTGTGTTGGCCGAAATATAAATTGGTTCATCAATCCAAAATGTATTTGTTCCTTTCAAATATACAGTTGTATATTCGGGATGTTCAGCCACATAATCTAATGCTGCATTTATTTCAATCTGGTCGCTTTCCCCGTCGCAATTATAATTCCCGTTTCCATTACCTGAAACATAGATAATAGGTGGAGTGAGATTGATCGGTATTGGTGTATCTAAGGTTGCAATATCTTTCTTACATGATGATACTAAAATCCCAATCACTACTGATAAAGTTATTAGTACTAATTTAATGTTCTTTGTTTTTCCAATTTTTTTATACATTTTTATTATCTATTTCTCGACGTATTTTTTCAGCTAATTCAAAATTAATTTTTTTATCTAGTTTATTGTTTCCTAATGTAAATATTTTTCTTGGTAAATCATAAATACCGGGAAATAAAGCAATAAACCTGTCTATAATTGACTTACAAGGTAAAACGTGAATATGACTGTGAAAAATTGATTGTCCAGCTTCTTTATTTACGGCAGTCCATATTCTTATTCCGTTGCAATTATATGCTCTTTGCATAGATTTACTTATTATATCAATAACTTCAAGAAGTTCATTTCCATTTTCTTTGGGTATTTCTAATAAGTTCTTAAAATGATTTTTAGGTATGATTAAACATATTGCTCCAACACTTGTCCTTCTATATTTATCTGTCAAAACAATAAAATTATCAGTTTCAAAAACAATTTCATCATCATTTCTATTATTTATTAGTTGACAAAATTTACATTCACTCATTAGCTTATTTTTTTTCGTCAGCTTGCAGGTAACGGTCAAGTGTATAAGTAGTGGCGGGATTTTCCGCACTTTTGTTTATTATTGCACTATTGTTGATTTTATTCATATTATTCATTTTTAGCACTTTGCCCGCCATTACTTATACACAATTGTGCAGTGTTGTCATTTTATTGAATAATTTGTTCCTGCTCCAATTCCATATTTTTCGATTAAATTTTCATTTAATAATTTCGTTAATATTCGTTTTGCAGTTGGATTAGGTATGTGCAATTTTTTTGCAATTTCCCCTGATTTACTTCCCGGATTGGTTTCAATATATGTAAGTATTGACTTTTCTTTTGGTGATAATTTTGCTTTAACACCTTTAACTTCCAATTTTTTCATTAGTTGCTTTTGAATATTCAAAAGTGCTGAAAAAAAGAAGTTAATCCATTCGGTAATATCTTCATTTGGTCTTTGAGCTTGACAATGTCGCAATTTTAAATAATATTCACTTTTTCGGCTTTCAATCTCGTGTTCAAAACTTACATATTGTATCCATTTATATCCATTCTTTAGTAATAACAATGTTGCTAATAACCTGCTTAATCTTCCGTTTCCATCTTGAAAAGGATGAATACTAACAAATTCATAAGAAAATATAGCTGATTTAACCAAAGGGTGTATTTCCGTATCGGAATTATACCATTCAATTAATTTTCGCATTGAATCTTCTGTTTCAAATCCTGCATTTGTTGTTTGAAAAACAATTTGTTTTGTTCCGTTTGGTAATGTAGCTTCAACGGCGTTTGAATGATGTTTGTAATCGCCTTTATGCCATTGGTCTTTATCACTATGTTTCAATAAAAGATTATGCAGATTTTTTATGTTGCTTTCTGTTATTTCAATTTCATTATAATTTTCTGATATGAGTTCTAAAACTTCAAAATATCCAACAACTTCTTGTGCATCTCGTTCTTCAATCTTTGTAATTTCAAGATTGTCTAATAACGCTTTAACTTCTTCATTACTCATTTTAGAGCCTTCTATTCTTGTTGAAGCTCCAACACTTCTAACTGTTGCTATATTTTTAAGCTGTTTTAAACTTTGTCCTTCACGTTTCTCAATATTTGACCAAGAAGCATCAAATCTATCAATTTTACTAACTGTTTTTAGTAAATCCCAGTCTAAATTTAATCTGAATATGTAAACTTTATCAATCATATTGCAAATATACCAAATTTAATTAAACTTGATACGATATGATACGGAAATATTCGATTATGATACGATTTTTTCTAATACTGCACAACGGTTTGGCTATGCGTAGTGCGGGATTTTGAAACACCACACTTTCAATTTACCAAATAATTTATTTATTGCTATAATGTTCATTTTTAGCACTTTGCCCGCCATTGCGTATATACAATGTTGAACTAAATCCGCCAAGGCGGATAGCTCTATTAGGTACAAATATAGTATTTTATGTAGAAAATTCATATAATTATAATTTTTAACTTCAAAAAATTATAATTATGCGAAAAAAAACAAGTTTTACCATTGTGGAACGAGCGATTATAGCTGTTCCCGGATTTGAAAAAGTTGCTAAAAAATTATCACAGCAAGTTACACTTAGGGGTCAAAGTAA
>JALVEG010000101.1 GCA_027031145.1 Saprospiraceae bacterium
TGACAAAACCTAAAATCAATGATGAAAATGCAGGAAAATCAGCTTAATTTTGCAGTTGCCGGAAATCCGGTTTCCCATAGCTTAAGTCCTTTGCTGTTCAGCGATTTTGCTAAGCAATTGGATAAAAATTATTATTACAGCAGGATTCTGGCAAGAAATGTAAATGATATTATTGAGGTTGTTGATGCATTTAATATAAAAGGATTAAATATAACTTCACCGTTTAAAAAGGATATTTTACAATTTGTAGATGATAAAAATGAAGAAGTAATTGAACTTGAAGCTGCAAATGCCATTGTTTTTAATAAAAAGACCATAGCATATAATTCGGATATCGCAGGAGTGGCAAATAGTCTTAAAAAATATATTAATAAAGGTCAAAATGCTACTGTTCTCGGTGCCGGTGGTGCAGCAAAAGCAGCGGTGTTTGCGTTGAAAACACTGGGAGTCAATGATATTTTTATAGCTAACAGAACTGCCGTTAAAGCAAAAGATATTGCAGATCAATTTCAAATCAATCAGATTTTGTTTAATGATATTGGAAATAAATATTTCGATATTATCATCAATACGATACCTGTATTAAACGATGCAATGATTAATTTGAAAATAAATGATAATTCGATTGTCTTTGATGCTAATTATAAAAATAAACCGTTAAAGGAACTGGCAATAAATAAAAAAGCGGTTTATATTGATGGTTTGGAATGGCTTATAGAACAGGGTAAGGAATCATATTTCAGAATGACAGGAAAAAAGGTTGAAAATTTGTCTTTAAAAGATAAAGATATCGAAAAAATCAAAGAAAGATCGGAAAGAATAGCACTTATCGGTTCGATGGCTTCAGGAAAAAGCAAAATCGGAAGAAATATCGCTGAAAAGTTGGGTTTTGATTTTGTGGACATGGATGATATTATTGTTTCCAGGGAAGGGAAGAGCATAAATGATATTTTTAATACAGAGGGAGAAGATTATTTTAGGAAAGTCGAAAAAGAGCTTTTAAAAGAATTGGTACAAAAGGATAAAATTGTGATTTCTACAGGAGGTGGTATTGTGAAGAATGATGAAAATATAAAGTTATTAAAAAATAATTGCTGGAACATATTATTGTATGCATCTCCGGAAGTAAGAAGCAGTCGAATCAATGTGGCTAAAAGACCATTATTGAAAGGAAAAAATGTAAAAGCTATAATGGAAACCTTGTTTTCAGAAAGAAAGGATAAATATTTTAAAGCTTCAGATGTGATTATCAACAGAAATGATAATGATCTGGTAAAAGATATAGAATTGATATATGAAGATTATTATAAAACCTTCAGAGTTTAACGGAGAGATCTGGGCAAATCCGTCAAAGAGCATAATGCAAAGAGCAGTTGCTTTATCTGCATTGTCAGGAGGAGAAGTTTTTATTTCCAATCCTGATTATAGTGCAGATAGTCTTGCCTCGATCGGTATTATTGAAAATATGGGTGCCACTGTCACCAAAGATGATGATTTCATTGTAATCACTCCCGGAACCGAATTAAAAAATACCGTTTGGGATGTTGGGGAAGCAGGTTTAAGTGCAAGAATGTTTGCTCCGATAGCCGGATTATATGAAGAAGATATTACTATAACAGGGAAAGGTTCAATTTTAAAAAGGCCAATGAATTCTGTAATAGAAGCTCTTGAGCAATTAGGTTTGGAAGTAGAACATAATAACTTTTGCTTACCTTTGAAAATAATAGGTAAGATAAATAATTATAATTTGGATTTGGATTTTAGTTCCGGTTCTCAATTGCTGACAGGATTGCTTATAGCACTTTCAAAAGCGGACAAAGATTCTGATATCAGGGTAAAAAACCTTAAATCTAAACCTTACATTGATTTAACTATCTGTGCAGCCCAAGGTTTTGGTGCGGAGATCATAAATGAAGATTATAAGCATTTTTCAATCAAAGGTAACAGGGATTTTAAAAGAAAAAAATTTAATATAGAAGGAGACTGGAGTGGGGTGGCATTTCATCTTGTCGGTGCTGCCATTTCAGGAAAAGTCACGATCACAGGTATAAATCCAAGATCCAAACAAGCGGATAGAGCTATTTTGGATGTTTTGGAACAGGCAGGAGCTAAAATAAAAATAAAACATAATAAAATTTCAGTTGCAAGAGCTGAACTGAAAGCCTTTGAATTTGATGCTACCGATTGTCCTGACCTGTTTCCTCCTGTCGCAGTTTTAGCTGCATATTGCAAAGGTACAAGCAAAATAAAAGGAATATCAAGGTTGAAACACAAGGAAAGTAACCGTTTTTTGACATTGCAGGAGGAATTTGGAAAATTGGGAGTGAAGATAACGGCTGAAGGGGATTATATGGTTATAGAAGGGAAGATTCCTTCAGGTGGTTCGGTTTTTTCGCACAATGATCATCGTATTGCAATGGCGATGGCTACAGCAGGTTTGAGAGCAACAGGAGATATTGAAATACAAAATGCAGAATGTATAAATAAATCATATCCGGATTATTTTTTGGATTATGAAATATTGGGAGGTCTCGTCATTGAGTAAGGAGTAAATAAAAAAGCTAAAGCGATAATTTGTGTGATAAAAGGAAACCTATATAAATTTAAAATAAAGGATAAAAAACATTACATTTGCAGAATATTAAATCACTTCAAAATAAAAATTAATTCAATGAAAAATATACAACAATACCTGAATGAAAATAAAGACAGATTTTTAAATGAACTATTCGAATGGTTGAAAATTCCTTCTGTTAGTTCGGATTCCGGTCATAAAGATGATATGTATAAAGCTGCCAATTGGGCTAAAGATGCATTGTTGAAAGCGGGAGCAGATAAAGCAGAAGTGTTTGAGACAAAAGGACATCCGGTAGTTTACGGAGAAAAGATCACAGACCCTTCAAAGCCTACGGTTTTAGTATACGGACATTATGATGTACAACCGGCAGATCCTCTTGATCTTTGGGACAGCCCTCCATTTGAACCGGTGATAAAGAAAACAGATCTTCATCCTGATGGTGCAATATTTGCCAGAGGGGCATGTGATGATAAAGGGCAGGTTTTTATGCATTTCAAAGCACTTGAGGCGATGGTTGCCAATGATTTTCTACCTGTAAATATGAAATTTATGATAGAAGGAGAAGAAGAAATCGGTTCCCCAAGTCTGGGCCAATTTTGCAAGGACAATAAAGAAATGCTTAAAAATGATGTTATCCTTGTATCCGATACATCTGTTATTGCCAATGATGTTCCATCTATCACTACCGGTCTAAGAGGATTATCGTATGTTGAAGTTGAAGTTACAGGACCAAATCGTGATTTACATTCGGGTACTTATGGAGGAGCAGTTGGAAATCCGATCAATATTCTGAGTGAAATGATTGCAAAACTAATGGATGAAGACAGGCATATCACTATTCCCGGATTTTATGATGATGTTTTGGAAGCAACCGAAGAAGAAAGAAAAAAATTAAATGAAGCTCCTTTCAACCTTAAAGATTATAAAAAAGCACTTGATATAGATGAAGTTTGCGGTGAAAAAGGATATACAACAGATGAAAGAACAGGTATAAGACCCTCATTGGATGCTAATGGTATTTGGGGAGGATTTACTGGAGAAGGAGCAAAAACAGTATTGCCATCCAAAGCTTATGCTAAAATAAGTATGAGGCTTGTCCCAAATCAGGAACCTAAAAAAATTGCTGTTTTGTTTGAAAAATATTTCAAATCAATAGCTCCTGACTGTGTTAAAGTGAAAGTGGATTATTTGCATGGAGGCTTACCTGTTGTGACTCCGATAGATACTCCTGAATACAAGGCGGCAGAGATGGCTATGGAAACAACTTATGGTAAAAAGCCGGTGCCTACCAGAGAGGGCGGAAGTATTCCGATCATTGCATTGTTTGAACAGATTTTGGGAAGCAAATCCGTTCTTATGGGATTTGGGCTCAATTCGGATGCTATACATTCTCCAAATGAACATTATGGACTTTTCAATTTGTATAAAGGAATGGAAACCATCCCTTACTATTATAAATTTTATGGAGAATTGAAGAAATAATTTTGAGTCCTGTATAAAAAGACTTAGAAACTTTTTATACAGGACTCGATTATTATTTTTATTAAGTTTTTACCATAATGTCGCTCTGGTGGGGCTTTATATGATATGATTGTTTGCCTTTTTTTTACCATCCCGCAGTACTGCGGGATCGCCCTTAACAGGGCTTTCTATCCCTCTAAACAGTAATTTCTGTCAAATAAATTTGACAGTCCAAACTTCACGCTTCAGAACAATGAACACAGAATAAGGAACAAAAAAACAGCACGGTTTTCTTTTTGCTAAACCGCCCTCTAACTCCCTTATATTTTTGCTACATTTCATTTTGCAAAAAGATAGGGAGAACCCCATCCCGCACTTCTCGCATCAAAAATAACCTTAGACATAAATTTTAACTTTCATGTTTTTCAAAACCTGAAACCAAAAACCTACAAACCTCTAAACAAATTCTTCTGTCAAAAATTTGACAGTCCAAACTATCCGATTCAAAAACAATGACTTCGAAGTTTTCTTTCTCCAGTCTTTGCGATTTACCCCGTGAAATCAACATAGTATTTCCCTTGGGGGGTGGCTAAAAAATTCACTAAAACTCCTCGTTCAATCCTCACCCCAGCCCTCTCCTTTTTACAAAATTTCTCCCTATTTTTAACTTATTCAGAAAAGGAGAGGGTGACTG
>JALVEG010000102.1 GCA_027031145.1 Saprospiraceae bacterium
TCTTCCCATAAATCCAAATTGTGAAGTTCTTCTGGAATAAACAAACTGACCTCCATAAGTATTGTCAAATCCGGATTCTTTGCCGTCGACTTGATCACCCGGTATCTGATCAGGATAAACATCCAATAAATTATTTGAACCTAATGTTAATTTTATATTATTTGTCAATCCATAAGAAAGCGAAAAGTCCGTTAATACTTTTCCACCATATACACTATGAATTTTCGCTACATTAGGATCGGACGATATCTTGTGAAAATCCGGATCCGTTACTTCTCCGAAATATACATTTCTCAACATAAAATTAAATTTCTTCATAGCATAAGTAAAAGTCAGGTTAACTTTTGTATTTGGCATTGCATTCTCCATGTTTATTTGATTTCTTTCTCCGAAGAATGTTGATTCCAATCCTTTTAACTGATCTGAAACATGATTGATAACCACATTTCCATCTGCATCTTTTTCCACCTCGTTTTTACTAAATGTAGCAGCAAGTGAAGTATTTAATCTACCACTGCCCAATTTAGTATCGTGATTGATTACAATATCAACCCCTTTTGAAGTAGTATTCACAGCATTAGCAAAGAATTTAGCGGTAGTAGCTCCTGCATTTTCAAATAACTGCCACAATTCAGGATTATCATCCTTTGAAGGCTTTTTGAATTGTTCAGTTAGCACCACTCTGTCATGAATTTTTATCATATATGCATCAACAGTAAAAGTAATTCCCATAGACTCCAAGTTTCCTGTTAAACCAAGACTATAGTTTTTGGATGTTTCTTCATTTAGTTTAGGTATACCAAACAATTGCGCTGCTCTACTGCTATTGGAAAATGTTCCTACTTCATAAGGAATACCATCCAAAAATTGAGTTGCAGTTGCATTGAAATATATTTGGTGCAATGAAGGAGCTCTAAATCCTGTACTGGCAGCTGCTCTGATAGCAAACATTCCAAGATCATATCTGGTAGCTAATTTGTAGTTGAATGTAGATCCGAAATCGCTATAATTTTCATATCTGATAGCTCCACTCAGCATAAAATCTTCCGTAAGATCAGCTTCCAAATCAAGGTATCCGGCATAGCTGGTTCTGTATGCGTTGGTTTCATTTGCAGGTCGGAATCCCGGAAATACTTGTGAACCACCCGGTATATTTTTACCATAAAAACTCTTTACTTTCAATGAATCCGGAGTTGTTTGTGTTACTACTTCTCCATTTTTATCATAAGCAGCCCATGATGATTCTTCACCGGCATGAAGTTGATAGTTCTCCAACCTGAATTCAGCTCCCAAAGCTACGTTTAATCCGGAAAAAACATCATCATAAAATCTTGAGAGATCCCAGTTTGATGTATTTTGGGCAAAACTAAATCCTCCGGCATTAAATTCTATAGGAGTGGATGTTCCCAAAGTTGAGTTGCTTGTATTTACTATATGAAAACCAAAACTGTTTTGTCCGAAAGTATTGCTTAAATCCGAATCCCAGTCCCCTAATTTACCTTTAATTCCAAATGCTACAGACTTATCTAAGATATTTGATTCGATATGTGGTAAAAATCCATTCATAAATGCAGGGGTATTTGCACGTCCGTCAGTATAAGCAGGTCTTCTGTAAAATCCTGCCGCCAAACCGTTTCTATAACCTATGCCTCCGAATGCATAAAATTCGGATTTTTCACCTGTTGGAACAGCCATATTCCAAAAGAATTTAGCTCCTCTGAGTTTAGCTTGTCCTGTTTTCATTCTAAAATCTTCTCTTGACATATTTCTTGCAGCCAATTCGTTATCCGTAATATCATCATTTAGAAGGTTAACAAGTTCAGACATTGTTGAAGCATTGGCAATTGAATTTTTCATATCAGTATCGAAGAAACTAACTTGTTGAGAATAATTTTTAATTGCATCCATATCATATTGTAATTTGCTGATGTCATATCCATCGGCATCTGCTACTCTTTCAACGGCATTATATCCAAGAAAAATAGATTTTCCCATAGGTTTATTTCTTGTAGCTGCACCTCTTGTATTAAAAGAACCTGTCAGGTTAACATATCCTCCTTTATCTCCCAATGGAAGGCCATAGTTAACATCAAGTTGAAGTTTTTCTCCATCCATTCCTCCTTCAAAATTATTGCTGTTTTTACTCATTTGAGCACCGGTAGTTAAAGCGACATTGAGTTGGTTTGCGCTTTTCTTTAATACAATATTAATCACACCTGCCATAGCATCGGATCCATATTGTGCAGCAGCACCGTCACGCAATACTTCAATTCTTTCTATAGCAGCGGTAGGGATTGCATTCATATCAGTACCGACACTTCCTGATCCCACAGTACCGTTAACATTCACAAGAGAAGAATTGTGTCTTCTTTTTCCATTTATCAATACCAAAACCTGATCAGGTCCTAACCCTCTTAATGAAGCAGGATCGATATGGTCGGTTCCGTCAGCAACGGTTTGGGTATTTGATGAAAATGAAGGAGCTACATAGTTCAATATTTGGTTAACATCGGTTTGAGGTCCCAAATTGGTCAATTTTTTCATATCAATCACATCAACAGGCACAGGTGTTTGAGTAGCGGTCCTGTTAGCATTTCTCGAACCAATCACAACGACTTCGCTTAAGCCAATTCCTTCATTGAGTTTGAAATCTAAATTATAAGTTTTGCCAGCCTCTACTGTTAATTCCTTTGTATCGGAATTATATCCTACATAAGAAGCTTCCAGCTTATAGGATCCCGGATCAAGTTCCAGCATAAAATTTCCTTCAAAATCAGTAATCGTACCATAGTCAGTTCCTACTACTTTAACAGTAGCACTTACAAGTCCTCCGGTTTCATCTGAAACGTTTCCCTTAACTACAGCTTTTTGAGCATTTAATGTCATTGCCGAAATCAAAAAGATAAAGGCATAAAAAAGTTGGTATAAAATTTTCCCTTTCATAATTTTATAGTTTTTTGTTAAAAAATACAATGTTAATACAATTGCGATATGTTCGTTTTGTTTAGTGTTTAATTGAGTTGCAGCTTAAACAATATAAAAGCAAAAAACCTAATTTATTAAACACATTTAGCAAATATAGCAAAAATTTTTTAATTTCCAAAAAAATTATTAAGTTAATATAATTAACCGATATTATTTGTTTTACGATATAATAATTTAAAAGTAATCAATATCTAAAAATAAGATAAAAGAATAGTTAATGTAACTGGTTGTTTTACATTGTTTTATCTAGAAAATATAATAATTGAATATAAATCTGTATTATAGAATTATTAACTGATTTTTATTTTTTCTCCAATTATTCTTTCATAAAAAAAATGGAGTTGATACATTTGTTTGGCACCCAATTTTTGACCGAATTGAGCTATAATATATATCCCCAATGCTAGTATAAACAATAATGGAATTAACCATAATATAGATGCATCCAAACCCAATGAATATTTGGCTGAACCATAAAGTCCGATAAAAAAGATTAGTAATCCTAAAACCGCATATCCTACGATAATGGTAGTCCATGTTTTAGGATCCGGACCATATCTTCCAATTATTACTGTTCTACCATCTTCTTTTTCTATATTTAAATTTAATTCGGGAGACCAATAATGTCTTTCTTCTTCAGGAATTTGTATTTTCATATGTCCTGTTATAAACCGGTAGACACAAACATTTTCCGCTTTCTCCAATTCTTCTTTTATAAGTTTTTCCAATTCTTCATAACTTAAATCGGTATAATGTTTAAATTTGGGTTTTATTCTGAAACTTGACATGATAAAGTATATTTTATTCAATAATATTTTATTGCAATATAACAAATATAGTTATCTGATTTGTTATATTTAAGTGATAAATTATTGCAAATGTAAAAATATGACAATTAAATATTAAATAAATGAGAGCTGTTGTCCAAAGATGTAAAAATGCGAAATTATATATTGACAATAAAGTGTTTTCCTCAATTGATAAAGGATTATTGGTATTATTGGGGATTACCCATGATGATACACAGTCTGATATCGAGTGGTTATCAGGAAAAATATCAAGATTGCGAATTTTCAATGATGATGAAGGCAAAATGAATTTATCGGTGCAGGATATTGAAGGAGAAATAATGGTTGTAAGTCAATTTACCTTATTTGCTTCAACCAAAAAAGGGAACAGACCTTCATATTTAAACTCTGCTCCTCCGGAGACTGCCATTCCATTATATGAAAAATTTATTGATCAAATGAAAAAAGATTCGGGGTTAAATATAGCAACCGGCAAATTTGGAGCTTATATGCAAATAGATTTTATAAATGACGGGCCTGTCTCCATTATTATTGATTCAAAAAATAAAGAATAAATGGAAATTAAAACATTGCAAAAAAAAGTTGATAATTGGATAAAAAATTACGGAGTAAGATATTTTGATGAAATGACCAATTTGGCTCTACTAATAGAGGAAACAGGAGAATTGGCTCGTCTAATAGCAAGAAAATACGGGGAACAAAGTTTTAAAAAGCAAATATCTGATGAAGAAATCCAAAAAAGCATCGCTGATGAGATGGCTGATATACTTTTTGTATTGACATGTCTAGCCAATCAAATGGATATAGATTTTGAAACAGCTATAAAAGAAAATTTTGAGAAAAAAACTTCAAGAGATAACATTAGACATAAGAATAATCCCAAGTTATTGTAAATGCAAAAAGTTGGTTTTATAGGTGCATTTCATTTTTTCACTTTTT
>JALVEG010000103.1 GCA_027031145.1 Saprospiraceae bacterium
CAACTCAATAGGAGCTTCTGTCAAGGGAACAGGTTCGGTTGGAATAGACAATTTAGGAACACCAAGTACCAAAGGTGTTGATCTCGGATTCAAATTTTCTTTTTAAATCTTAAAATTGAATGAAAATGAAAAATTTAAAACATATATTATTAATTTTCATACTGATAATTTCTATCAGTTCGTGTGAAAAGTTTCTGGATGTAAATGATGATCCAAATGCTCCGGCAAACGTTTCACTGGATTTACGAATAAAACCTACTATTTTAATGGCAAACGGTGCTGCCCAGTGGAGAGGTGCCCGTGAAATAGTTGCCGTAACACAATATGTGGCAAGCAAATCCAAAGGAGCAAATCCGGATACATGGGAATTTACCACCAGGAACTTTTTCTGGCAAAATGCTCTTGTTTGGACTTTCCCCAATGCTGTAGATATGATTGTACAGGGAAAAGAGGAAAACAGTCCTCATTTTTCTGGTGTAGGAAAAATATTCAAAGCGTTCCTCATCGCTTCATTGTCCGATCAATATGGAAGAATGCCCTGGGATGATCTCTATGATGGAATTCACCAACCGGTACTTACTCCACGATTTGTAGACCAAAAAACCATTTATGAAAACTGTATCAATCTGCTGGATGAAGCTGTTGTTGACCTGAGTGCCACTGATAATAAAATCGGATTAAACAGAAGAGATGGAGACATTATTTATCAGGGAGATACCGAAAAATGGATTAAATTTGCTTATGCATTGAAAGCCAGATACCTTAATCATTATTCTAAAAAATCCGGATTATACAACCCTGATGCTATCATAGAAGCATGCAGCAAAGCATTTGATGATGTTGGGATGGATGCAGAATTTAACTATGTAAAAGGAGGATCTCAAACTCAGGCTAACCCATGGAGCGCAGAGGGATATGGCGAATTTAAAAGCGAACTATTCCCGAGATATGCCGGTTATACACAGTTTTTCATCAATATGCTAAAAAACCCGTTCTTCCTCAACGATAGTATTGATCCAAGGCTCCCTATTATTATGAACCCGGCAGTTAAGACAGGATTGTTTACGGGTTTGGTTTCAGGAAGAGGACTTGACGGTAAAAATATCAAAGAATATTGCAGAGTGGCAGGAGGATTTTATTCATTAGCTGATTCACCTTTCCCGTTTGCCACCTATTCCGAAGTCAAATACATCGAAGCAGAAGCAAGACTGAGAAAAGGAGATGCAGCAGGAGCAATTGAAGCATTCAAAACAGGAGTTTTGGCAGATATGACAAAACTAGGCGTTGCAGATACTACTATTCAAAAAGTTTCTGAGGGTTTAAATAAATTGACACCTGCAGATTTTACTGCCAATAATAACAAAGCCGGTTTAAGTAAAATCATGACTCAAAAATATATTGCTATGGTTTTCAATCCTGAAACCTGGGTAGATATGAGAAGAATGGATTATAGCAATGAAATATATCCGGGACTTGCCAGACCTGACAATGTCAATGAAATCTTTGGCGAAGGAGAATGGATCAGAGCAATGCCTTATGAATACAATGAAGAAAACAGGAATGGAAAAAACCTTGGCGACAATAGACCTGATGTCAGAATGAGAACCCCCGTATGGTGGGATATTCCTGAATAAAATAGATATATGATATATAGTGTCTGCCTTATGGCAGGCACTATAACTATATAAATTAACTGCATTTTATTTTTTTGCTTTGCGCGTTGGGTTCTCCTTTATTTATCCCTTTGGGAAGAGTTAGAGGCAAAGTATAGAAAAAGCGAAAAAATTAAATGCAATCTATAAGTTTTAATAATTTAACAAATCTTAAAAATTAACTATGAAATTAAAATTTACTCTATTTGTTTTAATGTTTGTATCTGTCCAACTATTTGGACAAAGAACAATCACTGGTGTAATCACTTCGACAGAAGGTGAGCCGTTAATCGGTGCCAGCGTGCTCATAAAAGGCACATCTAAAGGCACGGTATCAGATTTGGATGGCAAGTATGAAATTAAAGCCAAAGATGGAGATATCTTACAGTTTTCATATATAGGCTACAATCCAAAAGAAATCAAAGTGGAAGGACAAGACATTATCAACGTGGAACTGAATCAAGGTGTGGAACTGGAAGATGTTGTTGTTACCGCTTTGGGAATTAAACGCGAAAAAAAATCACTGGGATATGCAGTACAGGATGTTAAAGGGGAAGAAATTTCCAAAACGAATCCTAATAATATCGTTTCAGCACTTTCAGGTAAAATCGCCGGTGCACAAATAGTCACATCTTCAGGACAGGTCGGAGCTTCATCTACTATAAAAATAAGAGGAAATAAAAGTCTGACCGGAGGTTCTAATCCTCTTTTTGTTGTTGACGGTACTCCGATTATGAACACTACCTTTTCCGCAAGATCAAGTATTAGTTATACTGATTTCGGAAATGCTGCAATGGATATTGACCCTGAAAATATAGAAAGTGTATCCATTTTAAAAGGCGCCAGTGCTGCTGCTTTATATGGTAGTCGTGCTGCAAATGGAGTTGTATTGATAACCACTAAAAAAGGTTCAAAAAAGAAAGGAATAGGACTGGAATTCAATACTTCTGTTGCATTTGACAATGTTTATCTACTTCCAAATTACCAAAATGAATATGGACAGGGCAGAAACGGTAGTGAATACGAATGGAAAAAGAATTATCCTAACCTGACTTATCAGGAATTCCGTGACAAAAGGGAATTCAGATGGGGACTCAATAATAACGGATATAGAATGAATTGGGATGAAAGTTGGGGAGCAAGACTGGATGTAGGATTGGTGGCTCCTCAAATGGATTCTCCGCTTGATGAAAATGGAAATCCAATACCCACACCATGGATATCAAGACCGGATAACGTGAAGAATTTTTATGAAACAGGTATTACAACAAGTAATAATCTGGCATTTATCACTTCAGGAGAAAAAACTAATGGCAGATTGACATTCGGATATACTGATCAAAAGGGAACAACTCCAAATACAGATCAAAAGAAAATCAATCTGGGGCTTAATTCCGAATTCAAATTGACTGATAAATTAAAAGCCAATGCCAATTTCAACTATGTCAACCTTAGCAATGCTAATTTACCACAGCAGGGAAATTCGATGCGAAATCCATTACTGGAATTCAATTCCTGGTTTGGTAGAAATGTAAACGTTCAATATCTAAAAGAACATTATAATGACATAGTACTGTACAATGGCGAACCCAAAGCTTTCAACTGGATGATGGCTTACCCTTCCCAACATCCTAATCCATATTGGAATTTATACAAAAATACTATGTCCAGAGACAGAAACAGAGTATATGGAAACACTTCTATTTCTTATGAGTTATTTAAAGGAGTGGAATTAATGGGAAGAATAGGTACTGATTTCTATAACGAACACAGAAAATTTGTTTATCATAAATATTCAAGAGACTGGACGGATTTATACGAAAATGCAACAAACGGTACATTCTGGGAACAATACATCCTTCAAAGTGAAACAAATGCCGATCTATTGCTTAAAATAAATAAAAATCTAACAAATGACCTCTCTTTATTTTCAACTATAGGGGCTAATTACAAGCAGGGATTTACTCAGTATGCGACTACTTATGGAACAAATCTAATTGTAGCTGACTTTTTTGCTACTTCCAATTTTGAAGGTGAACCCACAGTAAGTTTTACAAAATATAAAAATGTTACAAACAGTGTTTTCGGATCTGCAAATTTAGGTTACAAGAGCTTTTTGTATTTAGATCTTACCATGAGAGGAGACTGGAGTTCAACTCTCCCTCCGGAACATTGGAATTATTGGTACCCCTCAGCTAGTCTGGGATTTGTTTTTACTGATGCTTTTGATTTTAACAATAGTTTCATTTCTTATGGAAAAATACGTGGAGGAATTGCTTCTGTGGGTAATGACACCAGTCCATATAGTCTAAAACCTTCGTTTTATTCTATTGGAACAACTTTTAATGATGTCAATTTGTTCGGATCTCAATCAACTCTTCCGACTTATGATCTAAAACCGGAAATAACAACCAGTAAAGAATTAGGGCTTGAAATGAAGTTTTGGTTGAACAGATTAGGATTTGATATTACTTATTACGATGCTTTAACAAAAAATCAATTGATAACCGTCGATATCCCTGCATCATCAGGCTTTACAGGATGGAAGAAAAATGCAGGAAGTATCAGAAACAAAGGAATTGAATTGCAATTGAACGGTACTGTTATTGATTCAAAAGATTATAGCTGGGATATTAATATTAATTGGTCAACAAACAATAACAAAATTGTCGAACTTGCAGATAGTCTTTCCGAATTGCAAATTACAACATTTTACGGAAGTTATAGCGGTACTTCACTTATGGCATTTGAAGGAGATCAATGGGGGGCAATTTATGGTCATAATTTTGCCAGAAATGAAAATAAACAAATAATTGTTGATAGAAAAGGAATACCGAAAACAAGTGAAAATCCAGAAATTCTCGGGTATGTTAACCCGGATTGGGTCGGAGGTATCAGAAATATTTTTACCTACAAAGGAATAACCTTATCTGCTCTTATCGACTTTAGAAAGGGAGGAGATGTATTTAGTTACACCAAAGCAATAGGCCAAAATACAGGTATTTTGGAAGTTACAGTCAAAGATAAGATAAGAGAAACGGGTATGACAGTTGACGGAGTCTATGAAG
>JALVEG010000104.1 GCA_027031145.1 Saprospiraceae bacterium
AATTAATATTCTTTTATACATTTCTTTAAAGTTTTATTTTGTAAAATTACGTTTTTTATTTTTAAGTTAAAAATTAATGGCGGATAGAAATATTATAAATACAGAAGACGGTTCTCATACTATATATTCGGCTAAATTTGATTCATTGTATCATTCTTCCCACGGCGCTATGCGTGAGAGCAGACATATTTTTATTGAAAAAGGACTTAAGTATTTTCATGAAAATAATAAAAGCAATATTATAAAAATCCTTGAATATGGCTTTGGTACGGGGTTAAATGCCCTTCTATCCATAGATTTTGCTAAAAAAAATAATATATTGATCGCATATACGGGTCTGGAAGCATATCCTTTGAATGAGAGTGAAGCAGAAAAATTGAATTATCTTGAAGAAGAAAGTCTGTCATCTTATAAACAAGAGTTTTTATCAATGCATAAAAAAGAAATTATCTTAAATCTTGAGATGTCAAGGAATTTCAAATTTACTAAATTGAAAAAAATGTTTGAGGATTTTGAAGACGAAAACCTTTTTGATATAGTTTTTTACGATGTATTTGGTGCAGAAGTACAGCCTGAATTATGGTTAAGACCACAACTGGATAAAGTAATCGGTAACTTGAAAAAAAAAGGTATTTTGATTACTTATGGAGCTAAAGGTTCATTTAAAAGAGCTTTGAAAAGTTTGAATATGAAAGTGCAAAGTCTTCCGGGACCTCCCGGTAAGAGGGAAATTACCAGAGCAATAAAGATGTGATTCCTTTTTCAAAATTTGATTCAAAATCATTATATTTCTTCATTTTTACTACTTTTGTGGCTGGATAAAAAAATAACTTGATGAAACAAAAATTAAATTTAGCATTGAAGGGTATGGCAATGGGTATAGCTGAAGTTATTCCCGGAGTGTCAGGCGGAACAATTGCTTTTATAACGGGGATATATGAAAGACTACTCAATGCTATCAAGGAAATAGATATTAAAGCTATAAAATTGATATTTAAAGGGGAATTTGCCTCATTTTGGAAGAAAATCGATGGAAATTTCTTATTAACATTGTTTTCAGGAATGGCATTTGGTCTCTTATCAGGTGTTTTTATAATTACGTATCTAATTAAAAATCATATTGAACCGCTTTGGGGATTCTTTTTCGGGTTGATACTGGCTTCGGTTATATATATTGGTAAACAGGTAAAAAACTGGGATATTTACAAGGTTATATTTTTAATACTTGGAATTGCTATTGCATATTATCTGGTTGCAATGCATCCAATGCAAGGCTCGAGAGCATACTGGTATGTATTTATTTCAGGATTAATTGCTATATCGGCATTGATCATGCCCGGCATATCAGGCAGTTTTATGTTGCTTATTCTTGGTATGTACACTATTATTATTCCTGAAGTAAAGAATTTAATGACAAATCATGAAATGGAAAGTTTGATGATTCTTATTATTTTCGGATTGGGAATGTTGACCGGACTTTTTACATTTGCCAGAGTAATGTCTTGGGCTTTTAAGAATTATCATCAGAAAACTCTTGTTTTATTAACAGGTTTTATGATCGGTTCATTATATAAAATATGGCCATGGAGATTACCTGAATTATGGTTGAACAAAGAAGATGGTAATATTTATTCTGGAGTATTAAAACTTGCGGATGTGCCTCATGAAAGTATTAAAATAATCACAGAAAGACTGGTTTTGCCTCAGGATTATATTATTGCAAATCCTAATACTGCTATAGTTATCATCTCTGCGATTATCGGTTTTGTTTCTGTGCTTTTATTGGAAAGAAATCAAAGATAGATTTATTATTTAGAAAATATCTACATAGTGAGAAAGTTGAACTTAATCGAATTTAAACAGTTAAATTATTAAAATAAAAAATTATGGATAAAAAAAATAATGAGTTTGAAACAAAGCTAATTCATTCAGGTACTATTAAAGACCAATTTGGAGCGGTAGTAACTCCTATCTATCAGTCATCAACTTTTTCATTTGAAAATGCTGATGATGGAGCTGATAAATTTGCAAAAAGGAAACCCGGTTATATTTATACCAGGATAGCAAATCCTACAATTCAGGATCTTGAAGACACTATGGCCGATCTTGAAAACGGTTATGGAGGTATAGCAGTTGCTTCTGGTATGGCTGCTGTGAATCTCGTTTATATGGGATTTCTTAAAGCAGGAGATCATGTTGTGGCTTCTGAAGCGGTTTATGGACCATCAAGAGTTGTTCTTGAAAAATTTTATACCCAGTATAATGTTGAATCTACTTTTGTAGATACTTCGGATTTGCAAGAGATAAAAAATGCATTCAGGCCAAATACTAAATTGCTTTATATCGAAACTCCCACAAATCCGACAATGGTTATTACGGATCTTAAGGAAAGTGCTAAATTGGCACACGAAAGAGGAATTGTAGTTGCAGTGGATAATACATTCAGTAGTCCTTATCTTCAGAAACCATTGGATCTTGGGTGTGATATAGTTTTACATTCCATTACAAAATTTATAAATGGACATGCAGATGTTGTTGGTGGGGTAGTGGTAGCAAAAACAAAAGAACATTTTGATCATTTGAATTCTTTGATGATACTCACAGGAGCAAATATGGATCCTCATCAGGCATATTTGGTAAGAAGAGGTCTTAAAACCCTTTCGATCAGAATGGACAGGGCAGAAAAAAATGCAATGGAAATTGCTAAATTCCTTGAATTACATCCAAAAACAGAATGGGTGGCATATCCCGGACTTGATTCTCATCCTCAACATGAATTGGCTAAAGAACAAATGTCAGGTTTTGGTGCATTGATGAGTTTTGAAGTTAAAGGAGGACTGGAAGCAGGAAAAATCATTATGGATAATGTGAAAGTAGCCGTATTGGCAGTTTCGCTTGGCGGTATTGAAACATTAATACAACATCCGGCATCGATGACACATGCAGGAATGAGTAAAACAGCCAAAATTGAAGCAGGTATAACAGATGGTTTGATAAGATTATCAGTAGGGATAGAAGATGTTAATGATCTTATTGCCGATCTGAAACAAGCATTGGATAAAGTTTAATCCGTATTATTCTTTGGTTGAGTAGGATATTAAAATAAAAAAGCCCCGATTCGGGGCTTTTTGTATTCTTATTTATCGTAGATTATATATTTTTCACAGCTTCTATTGCTGAATCATAATCCGGTTCGTCAACTATTTCAGGTACTTGCTCAGTATAAACAACATTTTTGTTCTCATCCAAAACAATTACAACTCTTGATAACAATCCTGCCAATGGGCCGTCAATTATTTCCAATTGATAATCTTTACCGAATTGACAAGTTCTGAAATCCGAAAGATTTACCACTTTATCAATTCCTTCTGAAGTACAAAATCTACCATGTGCAAATGGAAGATCCCTCGAAATACACAAAACTGTGGTATTTTCTAATCCAGCTGCTTTTTCATTGAATTTTCTTACTGAAGTAGCACATGTTGGTGTATCTAAACTGGGAAAAATATTCAAAACTATCTTTCCGCTAAAATCGCTTAATTTTTTATCGGACAGATCAGTAGCCGTTAAAGTAAAATCTTTTGCCGTGTCGCCGATCTTCGGAAGTTCTCCGATTGTATGGATGGTATTTCCTTTTAATGTAATTTCTGCCATTTAATAATATTTTGTTAAATAAAAATCAATATTCAAGTTAATAACATTATTAATTATAAATTTGTTGAAATATTTGTAATTCTATCTTAGTAGATACTTCTAATTGATTAAAATATATTTGAATGTTTAACAAAAATAATCTGTCCTGGACAGAAAAATGGGAAAAGATAAGAAAGCAGGGACGTATTCGGTTTGCTTTGATCAAAGCATTGTATGTAGCCGGATTAATTACATTATTTGCTTCTGCTTTTGTATATTTTACAAACTATAAACTGAATGTATCAAGAAAGGAATTTGTTTTAGTTTTGTTTCTTGTTATGTTTATTTATAAATCGTTAAAAAATTACTTTTTTGACTGGCCCAGGAATGAAAAAAGATATTTTGAAGAAAAAAATTAAAAAATACTGCAATCTTAATATTTAATTAATACTGCTTGTCGTGTTTTTTCAAACATAATTGAAGATCATTTGTTATGATAATGGTTTAAAAATAATAAAAATGGAAATAGCACTAATAGCGCATAATGGAAAGAAACCTGAGATGGTAAAGTTCATTATGGATAAAATAGATTTGCTCAAGAATAAAAACGTCAAACTGATCGCAACCGGTACAACGGGGAAATATGTTGAAGAAACGGGGTTGCATGTAACAAGATATCTTTCGGGACCTTTGGGAGGTGATGCGCAGATAGCAGCCAGGGTAGCAGAAGAAAAAACGGATATGGTGATATTTTTCAGAGATCCTATGGATAAACACCCTCATGAACCCGATATTTCGATGTTGATGCGTATATGTGATGTTCATAATGTGCCTTTGGCAACAAATCCGGCTTCAGCAGATTTGTTTTTCAAGGCACTATTAAAGTAAAAACCTTAGATTGTCTAAATGAAAAATAACTTTTACTGTTATATTCATTTATTCATTTATCAATTCATTTATGATCTTTATTGTTTTAGAACCACCCCAATTAGCAGCTCCGGTTTTCTTAACAACTATTTTACCCGATTTACTGATAATAAAAGTGGTAGGAATACTTTTTACTCTGAAAGGAATTGGGGGATTGCT
>JALVEG010000105.1 GCA_027031145.1 Saprospiraceae bacterium
TTTACAGATACCTGGGCACCATAACCATTTTCAATCACCATTGAATAACCTTGTTGATCAACATGCAAAAACTCAAGCTTAAATAATTCTGAACCCGGAGTAACATGCTGCAAAGTTGTTCCAACCGGAACAGGAACCGGTGCAGCCGGAGGTTCAGGGCTAATCGGTTGCCTCCAATACATACCTGTTTGCGATACTATTGTCCATACCTCATCAGGGTATCCTGTAATGCGAACTACCTCATTAAACTGTCCATTACCTTTTTCGGTAGCATTATCCAAACAAATACATGGATCTGTTAATGCCGGAGATGCCTGTAATCCGGCATCTATTGTAAGATTAATTTCTCCCGGAGCTAAAATAATCAAATCGGAAAGTCCTGTATATTCATCTGCATCACTATCCTTGTTATCATCTGCAGGATTATTCTTAATTGAGAAATAATAACCATCAGGTTTAATAAATCTGACATAATAATTACCTGCAGGTAAATTATCAAACTCATAATATCCATTTTCATCCACAGTTGTAGTTTTAATAACAACCTGCGAACTATTGAGTAACTCAACAGTTATAGTCCTTCCATCAATATGGAAACCGGGATCAAAACTATCCTGATACCCATCCTGATCTCTGTCATAAAAGACAAAATCACCTATTTTTCCTAATATGGCATCGGTACAAACCGAGTCTTTCTCTATTACATCCCCTTCTAAATCATACAATAAACTTCTGTTGAACAACCCTCTTCCTGCACTGATCTCATTATCTGATTCATAACAATAATCGTATTGATCATCACCTATTCCATCATTAAGATCTATACTGACTTCAACATATAACCAGTATGTATGTCCTGCCGGATAAGGACCAATATTCTGATTTGTTGCTAAAACCCAAGGCAAAACTCCTGGAGAAACAGCATTTCCATTTTGACCTCCGTCCGGAGAATTGTAATAAACATTAACGATGGTAACATCATCATCAAACTCAGGCATATCTTTTAATGAATATGTTCCTTCAGCACCGCCAAGATTCCAGACACTAATTTCATATTCCACCTGAAAATTACCATTTTCCAATTCGACCGGATCTTTTAAAATTGTCTTATCATGTGTAATGAATGGTAAATCACCACAAGTCTCACTAAATTCATCCCATATTCCATCATCATCTATATCGAGTTTGCTTTGATTATACAACCCTTTACCAAAATCAGGATTTCCCGGCACATCGGTATCACAATTGGCATAAACTCCATCTCCATCAACTGCACCGTTATTAAGATCAAAAAATACATTTACAGTCAAAATATAATTATGATCATCTCCCGCACCAATAAGCTGATGCTCTGCCAATGTCCAGTTTCCTTCCGGAGTCAGAGAATGACCGCTATTTCCAGGCGCATCACTGGTATATGAGGCTCCTAGTATTATAATATCATTATCAAATCCAGGATGATCTTCTAAGTTGTATATGCCATCTGATCCTCCATCATTAGTAACATGAATATTATATTTAACCTGATAAGTATGTGCTCCAATTTCAACTATACTCAACAAAGTTTTTTCATGATGTAAATTTGGCAAATCTCCACATGTTTTACTATCTTCATCCCATATTCCATCGCCATTCACATCTATTTTGCTTTGATTAAACAAACCTTTCCCCTGTTGTGGTTCTCCGTTTGAATCATTCTCGCATTCATTGTATATACCGTCACCAGGTGTATTGCCACTTTCCAAATCCATTGACACTCCCACAATTATCTCATAATTATGAACCTGACCAGCTCCAATACTTATTCCTGAAGCTAAATACCATGGGCCGCTACCTGACAGTGAACCACCTGTTTCTCCCGAAACATCCGTAGTATAAGATGCATAATCTATTTTAACATCATCATCAAAATCTGGATCATCCATCAAATTGTAGAATCCGGATTTACCTCCAATATTTTTAACTAAAATATTATAGTGAATTTCCCATGTACCGGAACCCGTTTGAGTAATACCGGCTATTGTTTTTTCATGTGTAATAAAAGGCAAATCTCCACAAGCTTCATCGTATTCATCCCATATTCCATCATCATTAGTATCAAGTTTACTTAAATTATATAAACCTTCACCTAAAACCGGATCTCCGGGATTAGTCGATTCGCACTTCTTGTAGAATCCGTCTCCTCCAGGTGAAGGGTTATTGAGATCTAACAGTACATCAATAGTAAGAGTATAAGTGTGAACTCCTCCCTGTACAATCGACTGATCGGATGCCAGTTCATATGGCCCGGGATTATTTATTCCTAATCCATTTCCCGGATTACCCGCCACGTCTGATGTATATGATGCTTCCAATATTGCAATATCATTTTCAAATTTAGGTTCATCTTCAAGATTATATTTACCATCGGCGCCTCCATCGTTTATAACAATGATATTGTATTTTACCTGATACGTATATGCACCTGTTTGTACAATGCTCAATAATGTCTTTTCATGATGCAAACTTGGCAAATCTCCACAAGCCTCACTATATTCATCCCAGGTACCATTATCATCAACATCAATTTTACTCTGATTATATAAACCTTCTCCCTGCTGTGGATCTCCCGGATCACTTGATTCGCATCTTTTATAAACACCATCTCCCGGAGTATCAGCACTTTCCAAATCCATTAATATACCGACAATTATCTCATAATTATGTACTTCCCCCGGCTCAATATTAACATCTGTTCCGAGATACCAAGGACCTGTCCCAAACAAATTACCTCCAACTACTCCCGGAGCATCTGAAGTAAATGTTGAAGATTGAATTTCTATATCATCGTCAAAACCAGGATTATCTGTTAAATTGTAGGTTCCTGCATCTCCTCCTTCATTTTTAACCAAAATATGATAATGAACCTCCCATGTATGTCCACCGGTTTGAATAATATCTCCGATGGTTTTTTCATGAGTTATATATGGTAAATCCCCACATGCTTCTTTGTATTCATCAAATATTCCGTCATTATTAATATCAAGTTTGCTTTGATTGTACAATCCTTCTCCAAATGTTGGATCACCTGTTGTACCAGACTCACAAGCATTGTATATTCCATCTCCGGGTGTTGAAGATGAATTTAGATCCATTTTTACAATAAATTTCATTGTATGACAATCTTCTTCTCCGGGTGCCAATGATCTGTCATTTTCCAATTGCCATGGATATGGACTTGTAAGTAATGATCCAGATGCTGCACCGGTGGGACAATTATAAACTACTTCGTGAGATACCTGAATAATTTCAATATCATTGTCGAATCCGGGTGTATCCCACAAATCATATATTCCTGTAACTCCTCCTCTGTTTTTAACATTTATATCATAAGTTACTTCCCAGGTATAAGCTCCTGTTTGAACAATACCTGATAATTCTTTTTCATGAGTTATATATGGTAAATCTCCACAAACTTTATCTGTTTCATCATAAGTACCGTCATCATCAACATCAAGATATGATTGATTAAACAATCCATTTCCAGGTTGTGGATTATCAATACTTTCTAATTCACATGCACTATAAATGCCATCTCCCGGCGTTGATGGATTATCCAAATCCATAGAAACAGAAACATTTATATAATAATTATGAACACTTCCTGCTGAAATACCAACATCCGTTCCTAAAAACCATGGACCTGTGCCAAATAAATTGCCTCCAACTACTCCCGGAGCATCTGAAGTAAATGTTGAAGATTGAATTTCTATATCATCATCAAAATCAGGATCATCGGCCAAATTATATTTTCCGGATGCTCCACCTAAATTTCTTACAATGATATGATAGTTTACATTCCATGTTCCCAATCCTGTTTGTTCAACACTATCAAAATATTTTTCATGTGTAATAAATGGCAAATCTCCACATGCTTCACTAAATTCATCCCATTGACCATCATTATCGGTATCCAACTTACTTTGATTAAACAAACCTTCCCCAAAATCAGGATCTCCCGGAGCCCCACTTTCACAGGCAGTATAAATATTATCACCTAATGGATTCTCTCTGTTTAAATCTAATTTCACAAAGAAATGCATTACATAAGTATGAATTTCTCCTATGTTAATTGATTGACTATTTGCTAATGTCCAGGGACCGGTTACATTTAGATTGCCACCAGGATTTCCTGCAACATCCGAAGTATAATTTACAGATTGTATTTCAACATCATCATCAAAACCTTCTTCATCTTCCAAATTATATACTCCCGGGCTCATTCCATTATTATAGACTTTTATTTCATAATCAACTCTAAAAGATCTTGGACCTGTTTGTACAATTTCTTTTAATATTTTTTGATGTTCAATATCTTCACATGACTCAACTATTATTGTTATTTCATCATAAGCTTCACAACCATTTGCATCAACAATAGTTACTGTATATGTTGTCGTCACTGAAGGGCTTACTGTATGGCTTGGATTATCACTAAGTCCATGATTCCATAAATATGAATATGGAGCTGTACCACCGGAAACAACCGCTGTTATCGTTGTACTCTGACTATTGCAAATAGTAGATATTCCCGTAATATTAACGCCGGGACCTGATAAATCATTTACCGTTATGCTGCCATAGGCTTCACATCCTTTAGCATCTGTTACCGTTACCGAATATGTACCGGCAGGGATATTGTTTATCGTTGATGTAGTCGCAT
>JALVEG010000106.1 GCA_027031145.1 Saprospiraceae bacterium
ATAAAATCTATTTTCCTTTACAAATTCTCCCGATTTTGTCATCTTTAATATAACTATCTCCTCTCCCTTTTTATCGTTTTGACGAGCAGTTCTTCCTGCTGAGTAAATATAATCCCCTTTCACATATGATCTAATCCAACCCGATGGGAGATAATCATCTTTGTAGCTATGAAAATCAATACTATCTCCTTCAATTGTAAATCTATACAAATTCCATATCAACGAATCTGAGCCTAAAGAACGATCTGTACCTTGCAGATATATTGTGTCATTATCTATCATCAATGCATGACTTGTAAATCCCTCTCTTATCAAAACAGTCTTTTTTACCTTTTGATCTTTACCTATTTTTGATAAATAATCTCTAAATTTAAAATCTTCCTGTACGGAATCCCATACAGTACCCAATCCAGCAATATAATAATTATTTTTATAATCAACTAACTTTACCCCATGCTCCACACTATTTACCTGATCTATTGCTAATGAAAATGTAGTTTGAGATATACCACTTGATATAAAATAAAATATAAAAACACTAATTGTAATAATCTCTTTTTTCATGTGTATATACGTTTTTTGTGTTTTTTGTTAATAAAATATGAGAAAAAGACTTGCCAAGCCCTAAACACCAGGCAAGTCTTAATTGATTTAATTATTTAATTGAGTTTATCATTAACTTTTGAACTTTAGTTATTCTGTTATCAGCATCTTTCACTGTAATTATATACACTCCTGATTTCAATGAAGAGACATTCAAGAAAATATCGCTACCCTCTATAAAACTAACGGTTTTTTCCATTGCTTTGCTGCCATATAAATCATATATAATCACTTTTCCTTCAATATCTTCCTTGCTATGGTATGCAATATGCAATTCACTATCTGTAGGATTAGGATAAATTGACCAAATTTCTTTGCCACCTTTTGCTTTATTATCTCTAGGTTGTAAATTATCACTTATCCTATCAGGCCATTCTCTTGGGATATAGATTCCTGTTGCAAGAAAATACAATCCTTTGGCATAAGCACTTTCAGGTATTGGTTTTACTGCTTCTTCTTGCAGTATAGCTAATTCATCAGAAGTCAATTGATATGAACCATGACTTGTTTGGTATTTGAGATTGATCCTCTGAACTCTCACAAATGATTCTCTACTCTCATCGGATAGGTCTTCGGGAACTATCTGAGCTTCCCTCATATTAGGATCTTCCAATACATTCAATAGACTATCTGCTTTGGAATATAATCTATATTTCATATAATGTCCATAAAGCATCACCTTCCATCTATCATCACACAAACGCTTCAATATATCCTCAATCTCTCTCCAGCTATACCCCTCTCCATCCTGCTTCAACCAATAATAATATGTAGTCATCAATTTGCTCTTAGCTTTTCTAAACATCCATCTATAATATGGATTATCCGGGTGTCGTCTATAAAGCTCAAGCCAATAACAATAATCGTCTATCGCTATTTCCACATCATGTTTTGTTACCGTTGGTGGATCAACCGTATTGCAATCATCATCGTCATCATTATTCACCTTGTCTTTCACTTCATAATTATGTTTGTCCGGCTCACTATGAGGAATTGTTCTTGGAGGTGGATTATCATGAAGTACATAGTAGTTAAACTTCTCATTGCTATCATCCCAATCTATTTCATTTGTTATTCCGCTAAATAAATTCTTTGCAGAACTACCTGTATTCCCGCTTGAATAGCCAATATCTGATATCTTTGCTTCCATTCCCAGAACGTCAAATCCATCAGAGTATGGGCTCGAACCAACAAAATTATTTGACTTAAAATAAGATTGCGAATTATTTTCAGCAAACGCAATACCGCCTATTTGAGTCACCATATCATTGCACATAATATAGCTAGGATGGTCACCGGAACCATAAACCAAAACATCATAACCACTATCGGTAAAATTGTTGTTTTCAACATGATACAGTCCGTCACCATCCACTTCTACAGGTTTCCAGCATCCTTCAAAATAGTTTCCAATTATATCACCACCATTCTCATTTGCAAGACCTGATATTACAATCCCCTTTTCGTTGTTATTGAAGTGATTGTTATCTCTCAAATCAATATTAGCCACTCCATTAGAGCTACCTATACACAATATTCCATATTCGCAGTCATCAAAGGTATTTCCATGTCGCACAATAATATCAGCATCAATTGACGATATCCCTTTTTCCAAATCGTGCATGTAACAATTATAAAAATGGATGCCTTTACAATCCCAAATAGTCACACCTTCCTTTGTATAGTTTGTTCCTCCACCAATCCTACAATCCTCTAAAAAGCTTTTATTCGTATGAGCATAGCTCATGAATTCCACAGCTTTCCAGCATCCTATAAAATCAGTATTAGTACATTGCACCAAACCTCCATAATCTTCATCTGTCCATTGACCAAAATAACTTGTACTAATACCAATATGAGCATTTTCAATAATCGATCTGTTTTTCGTAATAACTATTCCTGCTTGATCAGATCCGGGCATTCCAGCCGGATCAGGCTGAGAAGCGGTACTATTACCTTTCACTATAATACCAGGCCACTGATCGCAAGAAGTGAGAATCCCGTGATCTAGAACAAGCTTAGCTCCACGAGAAACTATCAAATGTGAATTTGGAGAAAATTTCACTATATTCTTAATTGTCAGCTTACCACCGGTATGAACATATAAATTACCATTCACAACCTCATATTCTTTGTAGTTGTTATCCCATACCACATCTTGCCCTGAATAAATATGAACATCACCACCATTATTTTCTTGTATTCCATCTATTGTCTCCTCGTCATAATCATCAAGAAAATCTATGTCTATTAGATCTGTATCTTCATCAGGATTATAAAAATTGTATTTTTTTTCATCAGAATCATTCACTATAGATGTTACTCGTATCTTAAGAGGATAATTGTCAAAAATACTATAATTAACTGAAAAATATTCCCCATAGGTATCAAATGAATTGATGACATTTCCACTATTATCAATCACTTCCACCATATAATGCAATTTATCAAAATCAACTATACAATTATAGTATGCCCCAACCCTATATTCACTAACCATTGTACATGATTTTTCGTCATATTCCTCATTTACTTTTTCTTTAATTTCCATAAAAATATTTTCCGGATCACAATTAACCGATACATCGTCTAGAAAAATAACAGGAGCTGATAAACTCCCACAATCGCTTCTGCAAACATCTGTTTTAATTATCAATTGATATGCTGTTGCCGCTTGTATTTCATTAGGATCTTCTGTATAATAGTCATTTCTCAAATAGCCTTTATACTCTTTCCAAATCACATCATTGTCCATTTGTACAATTCCTTCTGTCAACCATGGTATATAACGAACAAACTTGCAGTCTGAATCATTATTGGAAGGTATCTCTTCTCCTGATACCCTATAACCTACTATCAATTTATCAAAATCATCATTTTTTAGTACAGCAACATGTGCAAACCTAGCCTTAAATTTAACAACATAGCGCTGTCCAATACCAAAATACAATCTATCAGGATCATTGGAATCACTATTATAGTAACATATACCTGATCCTATGTTACGTGGACTACAAATCCCTTGCCCATCAATATGCAAATTCTCTCCTGTTGCAGATATTCTTATCGCATTGTTCCCTGAATACGCATCTCTTAATGGTGAAAAACCATTACTACATGTAGTAGTACATCTTATATCCATATATCCGGGATAATAATTATACGGTGTCCAATAGGGTATATAATCATTATTTAACGCCATGCCCGGATCATCACAATACTGCATTTGAGGCGTATTTGCATCCTCAAAATCTTCACTAAAAATGCTTTGCTGAGCATATTGGTTATTTATGATACTAAATATCAAAAAAGCTATAAATAAAATTATTTTTTTCATAATTATATAATTTTGTAAAGATAATATATTCTTATCTTTATAGTTTAAAAAAATTTGTTTTAAGACAATATTTTAAGAAATTTCCACTACCTTTACACTCTCTGTTTAAGAGTTTGAGAGTCTATAATATTCCGGTTCAGCGAAATATTAGGTAATGGGCTCTCTTTTTTATTCACCATAGCATTATCTAAGGTGATTGACACCTTTAATAATGTTAAAGCGAATAAATATCGTCCTGCCCTACTTACAACATACAATTTGCCTCATAGGGACTTTATCTATATTACTAACAGTACTTCAATACTCAAAATCCAGCTTTAGGACTTTTTGAGTATATCTCTTTTTATCTAGGGGGGGATAATTAGTAAAAAGAGTCTAATTAATTATTTCAGTTTTTCCGGCACAACGAAAAAAAGAATAATTATAGCATCGGATACGACTTGCTAAATAAAGAAACCTAGCAAGTCACACGTATATCAACAGGCGGATCAGTCTGTATGTAATTCTTCTTTTCCATACAGCGATTCACCTTATATGTTTTATGTGAAATAATTGATTTTTGAGATCTATTAACCGGTTTGGGATTCGGCAAAAATCTATATTGTGTTCCACAAGACGCTTCGCTACAGTCTTGTATCCTTGTATCCTTGTATCCTTGTATCCTTGTATCCTTGTATCCTTGTATCCTTGTATCCTTGTATCCTTGTATCCTTGTATCCTTGTATCCTTGTATCCTTGTATCCTTGTATCCTTGTAT
>JALVEG010000107.1 GCA_027031145.1 Saprospiraceae bacterium
GAGAAAGAAGGACAATTTCTTGTAGGAGTTATGGTGAAAGAATACAGGGATGGTTATTTGATGTCTACTATCAGAAGAGATTTTGAATATAATGTTAGAAATTGTCTTGATCCTCCTGTTGCCGATTTTGAAAGCGTTGAAGCTATTTGCGGTTCCGGAGTTCATGATACATTAGTTCTCACAAATACAAGCCAAAACGCCGATACTTATCATTGGTACATATATCAGTCTTCAACAGGTAAAACAGATACATTCAATACTGTTGACGTGGATTATATATACGATCTTCCAAGTTGGGGAAAAGATACATTTATAGTTACTATTGATGCTTATAGTGAAATAGCCAATTGCTCTGATGTCTACACTAAACAAATTATTGCAGTTAAAGATGAATTGATAGCTGATTTTGATGTTGTTATTAATGATTGTTATAATGATTCATTGGATATTACCCTTAATCTTCAGGATAAATTTGAAGAATTGAATCCATTATATACATGGAAAGAAAGCAAATGGGTTTTGACATTTTCAAATGATACACTGTATGCAGAAGGAAGAAGGGTGAGCATTATTGTACCGAAAGAAAAGAAAACTTTAATAACTTTGTATATTGATACTGAGGAAAAATGTAAAGCCAGTGTTGAAAAATGGGTGTCTCTTGATTTTGCTGATATTGAATTTATCGCAAATCCGATGGTGGTTTGTAAAGGAGATCCTACAAAATTTGTTGCCAATCCTCATTCAGAATGGACTTATACATGGGATTCGGAAGAAGGTTTACAGTTTGATGGAAATGATAAATCAGATCCTACATTTATCAGTGAACATGACACTAAGTATTATGTAACTGTTACCGATGGAATTTGTACTGCTATTGACTCAATACAAATATATGTTAAGGATTATTTTGATGTTAGTATTTCCGGTCCTGATACTGTTTGTACAAATTCCGTTCAGTTAGTTGCTCTTGGAGGAGACCCCAATGATACAATAGTAGTATATCAATGGTCGGATTCAAATGATTTTTCAAATATAATAGCTGAAGGAGATACAGTTACAGTTGATTTAAATAGTGATGAAACCATATTTTATTTAAGAGTAAAAGAAGGCACAGGCTGTTCAAACAATGTTGATTCCACTACAATATATATGGGAGCAATAAATCTTGAATATCCTGATACAGTATATTATTGTACAAATAATAATTCAAGAATAATTATTAAAAATCTTGATTCAACTTCCAATATAAATATAGAATGGGAAGATAGTCCTTTGATTGTCAGAGGTCAAGATTCACTTGTTTTAATTATTTATTCAAGTGCAACAGGGGAGTATGACCTGGTTTTTACCGCTACAAATGACTATGGATGTGAATTGACTGATACGATACATGTGATTGCTAATGAAGGAACTAAACTGGAACTTAATAATAGTATTGTTTGTGGTACTTATACGATGTGCTTTAGCGTAACCGGTGGCAGAATGGGTACCTATACATGGGATTTTGGAGATCCTGATGCTGATGATGATATTTCTTTAATGGATACACCTTGCTATATGTATCCGAAACCGGGAGTTTATCATGTTAGTGTTGAAGTTACTTTAATGGATTGTGATGGCATGGCTTATTTGGAAAAAGACGTTATTGTTCCTGAAATACTTGATATTAGTCTTGATGTTGATAGTTTGATTTATTGTAAAGGTGAGCAAGTTCAGTTAATTGCTTCTAAAAATGCTGAAAGTACTTTGGAGTGGTTTTCAGATTCCGGTTCTATCGGGGTAGGGGATACTTTGGTTTATTCACCACAAGGTGATGAAAATATTTATGTTGTCGGTACGGATTTATATGATTGTCAGGACACTGCGTATATTTTCCTTGAAGAGTACAAATATGATATTACTTATATCGATCCCGGTGTTCGTTGTAAAGGTGATACTGTAGATCTCGAAATAAGGATAAATAATGATGCAAATCTAAAATTTGAATGGCTTGGTGATAATATTATTTCAGGAGCTAATACCAATACTCCTAAAGTAATTGTATTTCAGAGCACGGATTTTGAAGTGAAAATAACGGATATGGATTATGGCTGTGATTCTACATTTTTAGTTTCTGTTATCGTTAGTGATATTGATGTTTACGTTGATGCTGACACAACTGAACTTGTCATTACCAATTCAACTAATATTACTGTTTATGATGTACCTGAAAACTCTACAATTAACTGGAGTACCGGTGAGACAAATGTTGAAACTATTACAATTACTCCTACAGCGGCTGAAACCGGAACTCAAACATATTGCGTTACGGTTACTGATGAATACGGCTGTACTGATGTTGATTGTATTGATATCACGGTAATAGATCCTGCTTGTAATGAAACTGATGTTTTTATACCAAATGCATTTTCTCCCAATGGGGACGGAACCAATGATGTATTTATGGTTAGAGGTAGATATCTCAGATCAGTAGATATGGAAATTTATGACAGATGGGGTGAATTGTTATTTAAAGATAGTGGAGGTGAATTAATTAATTGGGATGGAACTTATAGAGGTAAAGATTTACCAAATGATGCATATTCATTCCGTATTCATGTTCAATGCGAAGATACTGACAATTATGAAAAAATTGGAAATGTATCAATTATTAAATAAACTTGTTTTTTTGTTTTATAATTAAATGAAAGGGAAGCCTGAAAATGGTTTCCCTTTATTATTTGTATATAAATGGGGTAGTTTTAAAACTTTCTATTTAACATAATATATATTATAGGCATTAAATATGCCTTCTGAGTAGATACCTTTCTTGTTAATATAGTTTAAATAGCATTATTTAAGAAATTATTTTTACTTTTGTATGTTTTATATAATAACAAAGGATTTTTTGATTTAAAAACAATGATTTATTTAATTTAAACACTTTTGAATATGTATATTAAATACAATAGAATATTTGCTATAATAGCTTTATCTATTTTCTTATTGAATTTTAATTCAGCTCAAAATAACAAGTATAATATATCGGCTATTGGTTTTTATAATTTGGAGAATTTATTTGACACCATAGATGCACCGGATATTAGAGATACTGAATTTACTCCTAAGGGTTCTAAACTTTGGAATTCGGAAAAATATTACGAGAAATTACACAATATGGCTAAGGTAATATCACTTATGGCAACAGATAAAGCAAAAGACGGTGTCGCCATTTTAGGTGTTTCTGAAATAGAAAACAGATCAGTTCTGGAAGATTTGGTTAAGCAACCGGCTCTCGCTAAACGAAGATACGGTATAATTCATTTTGACTCTAATGACAGACGCGGGATCGATCTGGCTATCTTATATCAACCGAAATACTTTATTCCTACGAATGCAAAGCCGGTTCCTGTAAATATATATTCGGGAACAGAAAAAATATTTACAAGGGATATCTTATTTGTATCAGGTTTATTTAATGGTGAAAAAATTCATATTTTGGTCAATCACTGGCCTTCAAGACGAGGTGGTGAATCAAAAACTGCTCCCTGGAGAGCTGCAGCTGCTTTGGAATGTAAGAAAATTACTGATTCCCTAACTGCTATTGATCCCATGGCAAAAGTTATAATTATGGGAGATTTGAATGATGATCCGGTTAGCCCCAGTGTTAAAAAAGTATTAAATGCCAAGTCAAAGAAAAATAAAGTAAAAGAAGGAGAACTCTATAATCCTATGGCACAATTTTTTTACAGGGGAATCGGTACTACGGCATACAGAGATGCATGGAGTTTGTTTGACCAGATTATTCTTTCTTACGGTTGGATACCTAAAAATCAGGATGGCTTAAGATTTTATAAAGCTCATATTTTCAATAAAAGCTTTCTTATACAAAAGAAAGGTCATTTTAAAGGTTATCCGATGAGAACTTTTGCAGGAAATGAATTTTTGCATGGATATAGCGACCATTTTCCTGTATTTATTTATGTTATTAAAAAGAAATAATTTATCTTATAAGCTTTTTGTATTGAATATCAATAATATATGGAATTTTAATGGATTTATTAAAAAAAAAGCCTATAAAACTAAATTCTGAATTCAATAAAACTCTAAATCTTTTAGAAGAGTCGAATGAAAGTTTTTTTATTACAGGTAGAGCAGGAACCGGCAAGTCTACCCTACTCCGTTTATTTAGTGAAACGACAAACAAGAAAACAGTTATTCTTGCTCCTACAGGGATTGCAGCATTAAATGTTAGAGGGCAGACAATTCATTCGTTTTTTAAATTTGCGCCAAATTTTATTCCGAAAACAGCTATCAAAAAGGTTAAAAACAGAAAAATCTATAATAATCTGGATACTATTATCATTGATGAAATATCTATGGTAAGAGCTGATATGCTGGATAATATAGATTTGTTTCTAAGGATTAACAGAAACAATCCCCTACCCTTCGGAGGTGTTCAAATGATATTATTTGGAGATCTATATCAAATTCCTCCGGTTGTATCTTCAGACTTTGAAAAGAAATTTCTTACCGAAAATTATGATACACCTTATTTTTTTTCTTCTAAGGCGCTAAACAATGAAAAATTTCATTATTCTTTAATAGAATTAAATGAAGTTTTCAGGCAAACAGACAGGAGATTTATCAATTTGCTTGAAAGTATAAGGTTGAATGAAATGGATTGGGATTTGTTGGAAGAACT
>JALVEG010000108.1 GCA_027031145.1 Saprospiraceae bacterium
GAGACTCTCGTGGTTAAATACTCTGTCGCTATTTTTAATGCAACATCGTCCGGAAATCGTTTTACTTTTCTTCTCATAATCCTGATTTTTGTTGACTTTTCGAGTCAACCTATTTCAGGACAAGACAGTATTAAAAAATCCTACCTTCTTCACCATTCCATCTTCCAAACCTCCAAACTTCCAAACTCCAAAACACCAAACACAAAACACAGAACACCAAACACTGTGAGGTCTCATAAAAATGGTTGACAAAATACGGGTTAAATCTGAAGTCCTCTGATCAATCCCCGATCCGATTCTTTGATAAATTTAAGTACTTCATTTTTATATTCTGAGTCAGGTATTTTTTCTTCAATTATTTTTACTGCTTTTTTAACATTGACATGTTCCACATAAAGTATTCTGTAAATATCTCTTATCATCTCAATTTGTTTGTTTGTAAATCCTCTTCTTCTCAATCCAATGGAATTTACACCGACGTAAGATATAGGTTCGCGGGCAGCTTTGATATATGGTGGTACATCTTTACGGACTAGAGAACCTCCTCCTATCATAACATGCTTTCCAATATGTACAAACTGATGCACAGGTACAATACCTCCAATGGTAACAAAGTCATCGACAATAACATGTCCTCCGAGATTTACCCCATTTGCAAAAAAGCAATTTTTTCCTAATCGACAATCATGAGCTATATGGACATATGCCATGAGATAACAGTTGTCTCCAACTACGGTTTTACCTGATCTTATTGTTCCTTTATGTACTGTTACAAATTCTCTGATAGTAACATTATTTCCGATCACCGCTAAAGTATCTTCATCCTTGTAGCTTATGTCCTGAGGATCTCCCCCCAGTACAGCTCCCGGAAATATTTTACAGTTTTCTCCTATTCTGGTACCATGCAGAATAGTAACATTAGGATATATTATTGTATTATCACCGATATGAACATCTTCATCAATATATGAAAATCTTCCTATTTTCACGTTTTTGCCGATTTTGGCATTTTCGTGAACAAAATTATTTTCCATTATCTATTGTTTAACTATTTGAGCGACTAAATCTCCTTCTGAAATTATTTTATCTCCTACATAAATAGTCCCTTTCATGTGGACAATTCCCCTTCTAATGGGTTCAACCAACTCCATTTTCATAATTAAAGTGTCTCCGGGAACTGCCATATTTTTAAATTTGACATTATTCATTTTAAGAAAATAAGTATCCCACCCGGTTGGATTATCCTGTAATTTCAAAGCCAAAATTCCACCTGTTTGAGCTAAAGCTTCCATTTGTAATACTCCTGGGAAAATAGGATTTCCTGGAAAATGTCCCTGGAACAACAATTCATTGAATGTAAGATTTTTTATGCCTACAATATAATTATCGCCGATTTCTACAATTTTATCAACTAATAAAAACGGGTATCTGTGAGGCAAAAGTTTCATTACTTCCTTAGTATCCAGAATAGGCTTTTGATTTGGATCATATTTTGGTTTTCCCTTTAACTTTCTAAGTTTGACGGATTTTTGTTTCAGGAATTTAGCAAGTTCTATATTAGCTTTATGTCCCGGTCTTTTTGCGATAATTCTTCCTTTAATCGGCATTCCAAGCAAGGAAATATCTCCGATGAAATCAAGGAGTTTATGTCTTGCAGGTTCATTCGGATATTTTAGTGGTATTGTACTGATTATTCCTTCTTCTTCTATATTTATTTTTTCAATATTCAATTTTTTTGCAAATCTTTCCAGATCATTTTCAGAGAGAATCTTATCTGCTATGACAATTGCATTATCAAGATTTCCACCTTTGATAAGTCCCTGATCCAACAAACTTTCTACTTCGCTAAAAAAACCGAATGTCCTGCTGGGAGCATATTCTTCACAAAATGTACTTAAATCCAGAATTTCTGCAAATTGTTTATTTACAATAGGGGACTTGAAGTCTATCAATGCCCTTGCTTCAAAATTATCCGAAGGCATAATAATAAATTCACTTCCTGTTTCTTCTACTTTGAATTGTATTATTTCGGTTACTTCAAAATACTCTCTTTCCCCCTCTTTTTCTATTATTTCAGCCTCTTTCAAAGCGGTACAAAACGGTTCGGAACTACCATTTAAAACAGGTATTTCACTTCCTTCGATTTCAATATAAAGATCATCTATTTCAAGAGCATAAATAGCTGCGAGCAAATGTTCCGTTGTTTTGATCTCCAAATTATCTTTTCCCAATGTCGTACTTCTGTTGGTAGTTATAACATTTTTAATATCTGCTTTTATTTCAATCCCTTCTTTTATGAAGATTATTCCTTTATGTTCTTCCGGCATTGGTTTGAAATGCAAAGTAGAATGTTTTCCTGAATGAAGTCCGATTCCTGATAATGTAAAAGATTTTTTAATGGTTTTTCTACTCATTATTTATTGTTTTAGTTAGTTTTTCAATTTGTTTTTCCAATTCTGTTATCCTGTTTTGAAGTTCCGGCAATCTCTTGAAAATTACAGAAGATTTCATGTGGTTATAATAATCTATTGCAGGACTCCCCATATAACTCCCGTTTTTTTTCTTTATGTTTTGTATCACACCGCTTTGAGCCTGAAATTTACTCCCGTCTGCAATAGTCATATGAGTGCTAATCCCAACCTGCCCGCCACAAACGATATTTTTCCCCAGCTTTGCGCTTCCTGCAATGCCTGTCAACGCAGCTATAACCGAATTTTCTCCGATTTCCACATTGTGAGCAATCTGGATCAGATTATCTAATTTTACCCCTTTGTGAATTCTGGTTTCATCAAAAGTTGCTCTGTCTATTACAGTATTTGCTCCGATTTCCACATGATCTTCCACTACAACAATGCCTACCTGAGGTATTTTTTCATATTCTCCTTTTTTATTTGGTTTAAAACCAAATCCATCACTCCCAATCACAGCATTGGCATGAATTATACAATTGTTTCCTATTTTGCAACCCGTATATATTTTTACTCCGGGCATGATTATAGTATTTTCTCCGATTTCTACATTTTTTCCAATAAAAACCTGAGTTGAAATTGAAGTGTTTTTCCCTATTTTTACATTTTCTGAAATATAAGTAAATGCTCCTATTGAAACCCCATCTCCGATTTGCGCATCCAATGCTATAAAACTCAAATCAGATAATCCATTATTTTCTATTTTATCTTTTTCTAACAATTTAAGCAATTTTGAAACAGCAAGATAAACATCTTCAACCTTTATGAACGCTCTGTTTTGTCCATTCGGTTTGATTTTTGAATTTTTATTTACAATAATAGCAGAGGCTTTTGAATCTTCTAAGTATTTCAAATATTTATCATTAGCAATAAAACTAATAGATCCCGGCTTTGAATTTTCTATTTTATTGATATTGAAGATTTCGATATCCGGCTTACCTTCCAGTTGTCCACCTACAATATTACTTATTTCCTTTGTTGTTAACATCGTGCAAAGTTAATAATAATGAGTAATTATTTATTTAACGCAATTAAATAATTAATATGATGATAATTAAAAATATTTAACATAAAAGATTATTTTGTGTTTTCTTGCAAACACTATTCAGGACTTTATTATTTGCAATTTGGCAAATCTGAGAACAATCCTTTTTTCTTCATCTTCAATTTCATCAAATTTTATTCTTGCAACTTTATTGGTAGAACTTCCTTCTATATTTAAAATAGTCCCTTTACCGAACTTTATATGTAAAACTCTCATTCCTGGATTTAAAGAATTGGGATTATCCGCTTTGAAATTTGAAGTATCTGCTTTGGATTCAAAAGACAGCGGTTTTGCTTTTTGAGGTTTTAATCCACCCAAAACTTTAGGTTTATCAAATTGCTGTGGAGGATTCATCAGCAAAGCACTCATTGGATCCAGCGAATCTTCCGGTATTTCTTCGAGAAACCTGCTAGGATCATTTGATCTTATCTGACCATATTGATATCGATTATTACAATAGCTTAAAGTGAGATATTGTTTTGCCCTGGTGATAGCTACATAAAATAATCTTCTTTCTTCTTCTATAGCATCAGGATCATGCATTGAAAGATATGAAGGGAATAGATTTTCTTCCATCCCAACTACAAAAATAGAATTGAATTCAAGACCTTTTGCCAAATGAACAGACATCAAAGTAACTACATCTTTTGTTTCTTTATCACTTTCATCAAGGTCTGTCAATAAAGAAATATGTTGGATATATGCCGAGAGATCTCTGTTTTCAATCAATTCTTCACCCTGGAATTCATCGTTTTCAACAAATTCCTGAACCCCGTTTAACAACCCGTTAATATTTTCTATTCTGCTTTGTGATTCGATAGTGTTTTCAAGAGATAATAAATCTGCAATTTTACTGGCTTTGACAATATATGTCACTGTTTCATATGCATTTCCTTCTTTGTTTTTCTCTCTCATTCCTTCAATTAACCGGATAAATTCGTTTATGAGCTTTCTTCCTCTTGTAGTTAGTTCGGCATCAAAACAAGCCTCATACAGACTTATGCTGTTTTTTTCAGCATGCATTGATAATTGTTCCATTACTTTGTTTCCGATACCTCTTTTAGGATAATTTACTATACGCTTGAAAGCTTCATCATCCTTGGGGTTTACTACCAATCTCATATAAGCAAGGATATCTTTTATCTCTTTTCTTTGGTAGAAAGA
>JALVEG010000109.1 GCA_027031145.1 Saprospiraceae bacterium
GATCTTAAAGATAATCTGGAAAAGATGAACAGGCAGATAGGTAAATTGCGTAAACAGATGCATCAGTTGAGAGAACTTATTTATAAAAATCAAAAAGAACTTGAAACTAACCTTACTCTCGCTTCAGAAGCAAAAGCCTCTAATAAAAGCGATGAGATGATTTTGAAAACAAGGAAAGCCGGAAGACTAAAAGAATCAAATGTCAAATTGGAAGAACTATATAGAAAAATGGAAATCTTATACAGGGTACTGGATAAGATGGAGAGAAATTCGAAGATAATGCTTGAGGATATTGAAGATCAGGTATTGATCAAAGAACGCGAAAGAAAAGCAATGCGAGCCAGTCATTCGGCTATGAGGTCTGCAATGAACATAATAAAAGGAGATAAAGATAAAAGAGCTATGTTTGATATGGCATTGGAAGCTGTAGCTGATGATGTCAGTAAGAAAGTTGGTGAAATGGAGAGATTTATGGAGATATCGGATAATTTTATGAGTTCTATTGATTTGCAGAATGGAGTTTTTGAAGATGAAGGATTGAAAATGTTAGAACAGTGGGAAAAAGAAGGAGATTCTTTGATTTTAGGAGAAGATAAAGAAAATTTAATATTAAAAGCACAAGATGATTCTGAAATTTTGGATTTGGATTCACCCCGTGCAGAACCACAAAAACGTGAAGAAAGAAAGAATCAATATGATGACTTTTTTGAGATATAGTTGTCGGTTATCTATTGAGTTGTGAGCTTTTTTGAAAACAGTTGACAAAAAAGTGTAAACTGTCAACTTTGCCGGTATGTATTATTGCAATTTAGTGTGGAATTTTAGCCTGTAAATTATGAGCTTTCTCAATACTCACCACTCATAACTAAAAACTAATAACTAAATCACCTGCTGCCCATAATCAAACTACCGATCCTGACCATAGTAGCACCTTCACGGAGAGCAAGTTTATAGTCGCTTGACATTCCCATAGATAATTCTTTGAAATAGTCATTATCAGAGAAATATTCTGATTTTAACTTTGAATGAAAGTCTTTTAATGATTTGAATTCTCTTATTATTTCATCTTCATCATCTGTAAAAGTTGCCATGCCCATAAGTCCGCAAATCCTGATGTTTTGAAGGGTGTTCAATTCTTTATTATTCAACAGAAAAATACAGTCTTCTTGTGATAATCCGAATTTAGTGTCTTCAAGGGCAATTTTTATTTGAAGCAATACATCTATAGTCCTGTTATTTGATTTTGCTCTTTTATTGATCTCTTTTAATAAATCAAGGGAATCGACAGAATGTATCAAATGTACGAAAGGAGCGATATATTTAACTTTGTTTTTTTGAAGATGACCTATCTGGTGCCATAATATATCTTTAGGTAGTTCTTCGTGCTTTGCCGCCATTTCCTGCACTCTGTTTTCACCGAAGTCTCTTTGTCCCAGATCATAAAAATTAAGTATTTGATCTACAGGTTTTGTTTTGGAAACCAAAACCAGTTTAGCATTATATAAAGACAATTCCTCTAAAATTTCGTTATATATATTCATAATGGTTGAGCTTTTATTTATTTAATACAAAGGTATGAAATTTGTTTTTGAAATGTTTTGTTTTTAAATTATTTCAAGGTTTATTTATAATATTGTTCTATTAGTATAAATAATTATACTGAATAGTAAAATAAAATTATGATATATTATAAATTTCATAATAAAAATATGATTTTACTTTTGATAAGAATAGAATTTTAATTTATTCATAAATAAAAGAATATCAATATTTTTTGGAAAATAAAATACTAAGTGCTATATTTGAAGAATAATAATTATTGGTATTTCACTGCTGAAAAGCAAAATTTTCGCTCCCTGTTAAGAAATACTATTTTGAACCCTGATTTGTAACTTTATACATTTCATAATGCTCCCGTTTACAATTTTTAATTTTAAAAGCTTCTTATAAAATGAAAAATTTTATACTTATTATTATTTTTACTTTATTTTCCGGATTTGCATTCGGACAGTTTTATGATGATTGTGCAACGGCAGGATCAAATGTTGATAATATAGCTGTGTTCCCTCATAATGTTGTTGGAACAATCACCACATCCGGTAATACCGATGATGGTTCTTATACAGCAACCTCATTAACAGATCCTAAAAAAACAGCATTTTATAGTTTTACTGTCAATGCCGATGGGTATTACAGTATCTCTTTTCAGGCATCCGGAGCATCTCCTGCTTCAGGTACATTGAGTGTTGGGTGGGATCCCGGTTCGGGAACCTGTGCTGTGGTAGAAACAGATGCTGATGATATTACCGATGGTTTCGATATAACTTCGGATTGTGTAGATTTGACAAATGGTACGACATATTATATTTCAATGGCACTTGAAGATGCCGATGAAGGTGAATTTACTATTACGATCAGTGAATACGGTGAAGAAGAATGTGAAGGGTATCATGAAGAGTTTGTTGAAGGGAATAATCCGGTTGATAACAATTGCTCTCATTCTCCACCTGCCAATGCTGCTGATGCAGGAACTGTGTGGAATACTTATACTGTTGTATCGGAAGGGAATAATCATATTACGGTTGATATTTCCACAACAGATGGTACATTAAGTCCTGCAAATATTATTTCAGTATATCTTAATGACTGCCCTGCTAACGGAGGTACTGATATCACGGGAAATACTACATGTCTTTCTCCCGGTGATGTTTTATATATAGAATCAGGAAATAAAACGCTTCTTTTTGGAGATTATACTGTAGTTATTGATCAATATGATAATGGAGTAACAAATGATGAATGTTCAGGAGCTATTGATTTCGGAGTGATCGCATCCAGTTGTCAACAAGTTGACAATGCAGCTGATAATACAGAAGCTTGTCCGGATAATTATAATGATGGTGGTTGTGACTTTACGGGAAGCAACATGCATAGCATTTGGTATACTTTTACTACAGATGCAGATGCTGAAATAATGGATATTACCACGGATTTGCCCAATGCATCTTTTGCATTATATACAGGATCTGATTGTGATAACTTGTCTTATGAAGGAGGTTCTTGTACCGCAGGCGGAGCTGATTTGACAGATTTTCCTATTACTCCCAATACTACTTATTATTTGTTGATAGGTTCAGATACAGAAGCGCAATTTAACATAGGAATTACTATTAAAAATATCCCTGATAATGATCTTTGTGCTAATGCCGAAGCTTTGGTCGATGGATTGGATGGAACCAATGCTTGTGCAAATGCTGAATTTGGTGGCAGTTGTTCTTTAGATGCCAATTCCTCTCATGAGGTTTATTATACTTATACAAATAATAATGGGGCAAATGTCGATCTGGAAATTACTGTTTCGGGAAATACAAATACAACAGGTAATGCAGCTACAGATGTTAGTGTGTTGGTTATGACCGATTGTTCAGGTACTTTATATAATAATACCAATGAGTTTTGTAATACCTTAGATAATCAATTTACTATTGAATGTATCGAAGACGGTGAAACTATCTATCTATTAGTTGGTAGTGTAGATGGTGAAGAAGGAGATTTTGGTATTGCTTTAAATGAGATGGTTAGTACGGTTATAAATGATGAATGTATTGGTGCAGAAGATTTAAATTATACATCATGTGTTTGGGATACATATATCGGAACCAATGAATTTGCCTGTTTTGAAGATTTTATAACAGGAGATTGCGATTATAATACAGAGCCTGTGGTTTGGTTTACTTTTACTGCTACTGCTGATGCTACCTCTGTGGAATTTGATAATCTCACAACTCAAGGAATTGGTTTTATGGGATTGTTTGATGACACCGGAGATTGTGATAATCCTGTTGAAGCTGACGGAGCCAATGGTTCGGTATGTATATCCGGCGCAGGACCTTATGGTCCATTTGATATTACAGGTGGCAATACTTATCTTATAGCTGTTGGTTCATCAAATGGAGAAGGGGATTTTTCTTTTGATATGAAAGTTAATGAATCAGCTGTACATGACGATCCTTGTGCTGCAGGATTTGATCCAGTAGACCTTACAGATGGAGTGTCATATACAGATGACAATACCTGTGCAGGACCGGATTATACAAGATGTAATATCGATGATACAAACGGTAAAACTCTTTTCTATGAACATACAATGACACAGGATGCTGATCTTGAAATTACGGTTAACGGAACAACTGCGGGAGGGCCATTTACCATATCTACTTATGAAGGAACAGCCAATTGTGGTGATGAATCCAATTTTATCCAGGAAGATTGTGATAATAATACAACAACATTATTATGTAGAGAAGCCGGAGAAACAATTGTAATAATGATAGGTACCAGTGATGCAGCAGGTGAATTTGGTGAATATGAAGTTACGGTAACGGAAAATGTAGTTGCTCGTCCTGCAAATGATATATGTACCGATGCTGAAGATATTACGTATCTTGATGCTGATTTATGCCAATGGGTCGAAGCGGATAATAATGAAACAAATATAAACGCATGTGCTGAAGATAATGATTTTGGAACATCCTGTGATTACTCGCATGAAGAAGTGGTTTGGTATTCATTTACTACTCCGCCTGCAACAGATTTCGGATCACAGCTAAGTATAAGATTTACAGGATATGATGGCTCGGGAGATTTATTTGCGACCCTCTTTGCTGATGGA
>JALVEG010000110.1 GCA_027031145.1 Saprospiraceae bacterium
GCAGCTCTTTTGCAGATTCCAATTAAGATCAGAGAGTCATAAGAAATAGTATTCGGATTAAAATCAAATTCAATGGTTGTTTTAGTTAGATCGCTTTTTTGTTTTTTTATTTTAACGAGTGAATTTTTAGTCTCATGTTTTTGTTTTGAAAATGTATCTCTGACATTTTTTAATAAAAACGGCTTGATGCTGACAACACTGACTTTTTCATCTGAAACAGGTGTTTCAATATCACAGGTTGATATTTCCTTATTTAAATATTTTGATAATAAGGTAATAGCTATCATGATAATCAGTACTATCAGGCCCTTTTGTTCTTTAATATTAAACATCTTTTCCTTTTTTTATTTCTTCAATGATTGCTCCTTTTTCTTTGATATCCCATAACTCAATGTTCTTCTCATCTGCTATTTTTTTCCATAAAATCCTATTTTGAAAATTCGTTCTGTTGCTTAAAATTATTTTTGATACTTTGTATTCACGTAGTAATTTTTTGCTGTCTATTTGAATATTTCCGTCTATAACAAGAAAATCTATTTTATCTTTATTGTCCGGTAAAAAATCGTTTTCCGAATTAATGAAAACTATGGTTTTATCATCTGCTTTGATGATATTTTTATGTTTTAGCAGTCTTCCTGTTGTGAAAGTCTCTGCTAAACTATATGATTTTGGATTTCCTTTATAATTTCTGTAATTAGATGTGATATATCCGATTTTTCTTCTGTTTAAATTACCGTCGGTATATGTATATCTTTTATTTGATAAAAAAATATCTGCTATAATTGCTTTATTTGTTGAGTAGAATACAATTTCATTGTTTTTTTGATTAATTGAATATCTGAAGATTTGATGTCCGGTCAATATCAAAAAAGACAATAAAATGAGATATTTGCTTATGATACTGTGTTTTTTGGTAATGATCAAAAAAACAAAAATCGTTGATGCTATTATGAATATATCAATAGTGGTTAAATAAATGTATTGTGCGATATTGATTGAAATGGATTGTATATAATCTATAAAATTCAAACAATAGTGAATAAAGATTTCTAATATCTTTCCTGAAATATGGGCTGCAAATTGAGAAAATACATTTAATAAAATGGTAGAAAAACCCAAAAAGAGAGTTCCAAATGCCATCGGTGTGGCAACAACTGAAGAAACAAAAAACAGTATGGGAGCATTGTGAAAATAATATAAAGATAAAGGGAAAATAATTATTTGTGCAGCTAAAGAAAGGCTGATTAATTGCCAGAAGTAATTTAATAGTTTATTAGCAGGTTTCAAAAATGTATTTATTGGCTGATAAAACAATAAGATACTCAGCATCGCAGCATACGAAAGTATAAAACTTAGTTGAAATAATTGCAAAGGATTGATCAATAGCAGAATCAATGCAGAACCGAATAATATATTTAAAATATTGACTTGTCTGCGTAAATTAAGCCCGGTCATAACCAGGGATATCATAAATGCAGCTCTTAAAACAGCAGCTCCTGCTCCTGTCAAAAATGCATAATACCATATTCCTGCTAATATAAGAAAAATCCGGGTTATTGATACTAAACGATTTTCCGTTTTCAGGAAGGAAAAAAAGAAGTTTAGGATCAAAGCGATGATACCTACATGCATTCCCGAAACAGTAAGTATATGTCTGGTCCCGGTAGCTGAAAAGGAATCCAAAATATTTCTATCCAGGTTTTGTTTGTCCCCCAAAATGATTGAAATTGCGATATTTTTAACAGTGTCATTTTCTATCAATTCGTTAAGATTGGATTTGATTTTGGACCGAACGGATGAAAAATAATTTCTTAATTCCGAATTATTTCTTTCCATTACTTCAATCTGTTTAAAGTCAGGGAATGAAAGGAAATGTACGTTTTGAAAATGATAATATCTTTTGGGATTAAAAGCAAGAGGATTTTTATTCTTATCTATAGGAAAAAACGCAGAAGGAAATCGAATTATATCACCGTTGTCTATATTGCATGAATCAAAATTAAATTTTGTGTAAATCAATAAATTACCTGAAATATGGGATATTTTATTATTTGAATATAAACTCTGTATTTCTGTTATGAAAGATGTACCGGAAGCAGTTTTCTTTTTACTGATAATCTTGCCGGTAAAATAGCTTTTTGGGGAAATGTTAAGTTTTGAAAAATGACTTGTTTTATTCCTTTCATCCTGAAGAAAGTGATTTTCAACACCTGACAATATAATTATCATAGCAAAAAAGATATTCAGGATTGATTTATTTTTAGATCTAAAAAATACAATAGCTATAATGCTGAAAAACAATATTGAGCTTATGATAATATTGTTGTATTGAAAAATAAAACTTCCGGTATACTCGGCAATAATAATACCTGCGATAAAAAAGAAAAGTATTTTTAGCAATGGAACCTGCTTCAAAGACTTCATGAGCTTTGTTAAAAAGCAGGTTTTTTAAGATTTATTGAGGAAAGATATAATTATCTTATATCCATTTGATGCAAATGTATAAAATTTGAGCGAAAAACACAAAAAAATAATATAAAATATTTAAAATAATTGGTTTATAGCTAAATAATTGTTGTTTTAGTTGTAAAAAAGCAATTGTTTTAGTAATTTTAAGGCGTTGAAAAGTAGTATCCATTCAGTTTGGGTCCTTTTGAAAGGGGAAAATTGATTCCGGCAGACAGTGAAATTGTCAGGTAAAGTTCTGTTTAAAGTGGAGCCATTATGTTTTTAAAAGCCGGAATGTAGCAGAAAAAGGAGTTTTCTTAGTCAAAATAATTTCCCCTGAGTATATACGGAAAGTTTATTTATTAGTCATTTTAAAAATCAAAGAATATGAGAATTTTTATCTTTATTATTTGGTTGATTTTAGGACTTGTTTATTTCTGGCTGTGGGATAGGGGAGTAGATAAATGTTGTAATGACAATGGGGCTTTAGTGGAAGCAACAACCACAATCAATAACGAGACAAAATCGATCAAACCACTTCAAAAGCCGGATGTGCCAATCTCCTTTTATTGGGAAAAAGCCCAAATTATAAAAGGAGGAAATTTTAAAGCTTACAAAGATTCGATAATTGCTACTCTGAAAGATGGTCGGATATTGGAAATTACAGGTTTTTTTCATGAGAAAGAGATCAATAATTCAGGTATGGACAATCTCGGATTAGCCAGAGCAATGGAAATCAGAAAGTTATTTCCCGAAATACCGGATGAGAGAATTAGATTATATGGTAAAAAAAGTGATAAGAAAATCGAAGACAGAAAATCGGCATTTACTGCTTCAGGTATTAACAGTGCTGTAAACAATGCAAATGTTAAAGAAATAGATAATTCTGCGTTGATCTATTTTCCTTACAATTCTACAAAGAAATTAAATAATCCAAAGATTGACAGTTATCTTGATGATGTTGCGAAAAGAGTGATTAAAACCGGTGAAAAAATTTCACTTACGGGTCATACGGATAGTTTTGGGCCGGATGATGCAAATATGGTTTTAGGATTGAAAAGAGCTAATATTTTAAAAGATATTTTGATCGCTAAAGGAGTACCTGAAAAAAATATTATTGTAAAAAGTAAAGGAGAAAAATCTCCTGTAGCTCCAAATGACACTCCTGCCAACAGGTCAAAAAACAGAAGAGTTGAATTAAAAATTTTAAAATAATAAAAATAATTAATTATGATATCATTAATAAGTTTTTGCGATATGCCATGGTGGTGTGTATTCTTATCATGGTTACTACCTTTTTTGTTAGGTTTACTTTTAGGCTGGGCTTTATGGGCCAGATTTAAAAGAATGTTTGATAAATTAGATTCCGAATACAGGGAATACAAATTGAAATGTTCCCGTACCGAAGAAGAATTGAAAAAGTGTCATGAGAAAAATAATGAATATTCAAGTGATATAGCTATTCTTAAAGGTAGAATTAGAGAATGTGAAAAAGAATTGGAATTAAATGCAGGAAAATCAAATACGGGAAAAGATATTTTAACAGCAGCTGGATTCGCCGCAGGCAAAACTTCGGAGAAAACTGAAATGGCAGGTATAGCTGCTGATAAATTTGCTGCATTAAAAGAAGACAATCTACAGGTCGTGGAAGGAATAGGTCCGAAAATGAAAGAATTTCTCAATAAAAACGGAATAAAAACCTGGTCGGATTTAGCCTCTTCAGATGTTAAAGATATTCAGGCTCTTTTGGATAAAGAAGGGAATAAATACAGAATCATCGATCCGCAAACCTGGCCGACACAGGCTGCTCTTGCCAGAGACGGGAAATGGGATAAATTGATAGAAATGCAGAAAAAACTCAGTGGAGGTAAAAAAGGACAGGCAAAACATCTTACTGATTCTAAAGTAGAGAAACTGTTGATAAAAATGGGTGTTTTGAAACGCTGGAAAAATGATGACCTGAAAGCTGTTGAAGGAATCGGAACTAAAATTGAAGGTTTACTTCATAGTGCAGGAATTAAAACATGGAAAAAACTTGCAAATACTCCGGTAAATAAAATCCAGGATATACTGGATAAAGCAGGTAAAAGATATGCCCTCGCAGATCCAGGTACATGGCCAAAACAAGCTAAATTGGCGGCTGAAGGCAAATGGTCGGAACTGGAAGAATACCAGGATTATTTGAAGGGAGGAAGAGAAAAGTAGAGTAGAGTTTTGTTGATTATGTTGGAGCCCTTGGGAAACCAAGGGCTTATTTTATTTTTGAAACTGTCGTTTTATCCTCACCCCGCTCCTCTCCTTTTACAAGGTTATCCCATTTTTTTAGCTTATCCCTTAAAGGAGAGAGAGTACCCGCCGGTTTCAGACGAAAACCTTCAATACAAATTAAACGTTATCGCGAATGATTAAGTGCCACTTACTCCCCTTCTCCTTTTTTCTCCATATTCTTTTTGAAACTGTAATCTTAAAAAAGGAGAAGGGGTGGGGGATGAGGTTAGGCAAAGGAGCATATACAGGTTTAAAATAAGGAACCACATCAATCCTCTCTTACAAGGGAGGAAAGAGCATCCCGCAATGGGTGCATTTCATTTTAGCGTGCTGCGGGTTGATTCTCCTTCGGTTACCGAACTTGTTGAGGTATAGGAGTCGAAGGCAAAGTATGGGAAAAGCGAAAAAAAGAAATGCACCCCAAACTATGCTTTTAAAAATTTAGGAATCCTTCCGTTTTTTATGGTTTCCGAACGTAATCTGCGCCCTACAATTCTTTCTACCATAGTCCCGATTTCAAGTACTTTATCAACATCTACACCTGTATCTATACCCATTTCGTCCATCATGACAATCATGTCTTCTGTTGAAGTTAAGCCTACGTCTTCAGGATCTTTGTAATAATACTCTCCTGTGCCTGGAACCGGTATTCCGTCAATGAAATTTGCAGGTTGACCCCCAATTCCTCCCATGGTGCCTTCATAATTTGTCATTCCCGCCTGAAGAGCTGCCAAAACGTTGGCAAGTCCCCAGCCACGCGTTGTATGAAAATGAGCTATTTGCTTATTTGGATTTTCAACACTGGCAAGTAATCTGGTAAAGTATTCATAAACTCTGTCCGGTGATGCCGAACCGTCATGATCTGCATGTTCGACATCATCTACACCTATATCAAACCATCTGTTGGTGAAATCAATGGCTGTTTGCATATCTGTAGGTCCCGCAATCGGACATCCCCAGATAGTACTTACAGTTCCATTTATTTTCAATCCGGCATCTTTGGCTTTTTTTATCCATTCTTCTGCCATTTTCCAGTATTCTTTGAGAGTTAAGCCGGAATTTTTTATTTGATGAGGTTCACTTGTGGATACCATCAAAAGAATCCTGTCAGGTCCATATCCATCATATTTAGCTTCAATTGCTCTCATAATAGCTCTTTCCCTGATTGTGATAGCTGTCAATACCACATCATCAAGTTTATCTTTAACAGCTTTGCTACTCCTTATTCTTTTGAACAATTCGTCAGCATCTTTGAATTGAGGCATTCTCTTTGGATTACCGAAATTGGTAACTTCCAAATGTTTAAATCCTGCCAAAATCAGATGTTCGAGAACCCAAAGTTTTGCTTCTGTGGGAATAAATTTCTCCTCATGCTGAAATCCGTCTCTAACGGTTATGTCTCCAATTACTACTTTTTTCGGGTAATTCATAGTCGTTTTTTTATTGCGAACAAATATAATAAAAATTGGCTGTGGTTGTATCAATTTTTTTATTTTTAGATCCAATAATTTTAATATTGATTAAGATTAGTTATAAAATAAAATATTTATTCAATCGTAACTACTCAGGTAGAGTGGTTTTTTCAATCAAAATGATTCTACATGAGTAGTTACATTCAATTAAGACGAACGATTTAATTTGCTATTGCGTTTATAATTAAAATGATTGATATGAAGACCAAAATACTTTTTTTATTTTTTATAATGGGTATGATCCCGTTTTTAGCTTTTTCGCAAAAAAATAATCTTGCCTTAGGAGGACTATATTTACCTTGCGGGTATGGTGACCGGATTGCAGTAATAAATTCAAGCTATTTTAAAAATATTTCACCAAAATCTTCGGTTGGAATAATAGTTGATTTAGCCAGATATATAGAGGAAATTGATGAATATTATCAGAATTGGTATGGGGAAAAAGATTTTGCAAGTAAAATTAGTCTGGTTTATAAAAATAAATTTTATGATAAAGGAAGATCATCCTTGTATTACGGCAGTGGTATCACAGCAGGTACTTCAATAAAATATTATGAAACTATTCCTAAAATACTTGTATGTGGAACCGGTTTGCCTGATGATTGGACTCCTCCTAAACCTCCGAATCATTGGAATTATGAATATTTTTCGGGAATTACTGCAATGTTAGACTATCAGTACAGGATCATTGATGATTTTTATGCAGGTGCCGGTTTCAAAGCTTATCTATTGTATTATTTTGAATATAAAGATCTGGATCCTCAAATTCTTCCTTTATTAAAGATAGGTTATAAGTGGTAAGTAGAGTTTTCCTGCAGGCACTTTTTATTTATAATTTATTATACTTTTTATTAAATAAATTATATTTGGGTTTTAAACTATATAAATATTTATGAGATCCGGTTACTTTACATTTTTATTTGCTTTTATTGTTATTCTGATACTTTCAGCATGCCCTGATGTTAAAATGAAGGATAATAAACAGTATGATTTTGAAGATGGAAATGGTTTTTTTATTACAAATGAAGGTGTTTTTCAACAGGCAAATGCTTCGGTGTTTTATTATGACAGGGGTCAGGATAGTTTGTACGAAAATATTTATGAGACAGTCAATAATGAAAAGATAGGGGATATCCTGCAAAGCATGTATTTTTTTAATAATAATGCTTATCTTGTTGTAAATAATTCTGCATGGATAGATATAGTTAGTGTTGAGAATTTTGAAAAAAAAGGGGAAATAAGAGGATTTATTTCACCGAGGTATTTTTATCCTGTGGATAGAGATAAAGCGTATGTTACGGATCTTTATTCCGGATATATCTATGTTGTAGATCTGAATCAAAATAAAGTTTCTAAGGATATATACACAGGTAAATGGACAGAAGAGATGGCTTTTTTAAACAAAAAACTGTATGTGACATGTCCCTGGGTATATTCAAAACCTGTGTCAAGAAAGGTTTTGGTAATAAATACGGATTCAGATGAAATTGTCGATAGTATCAGTACCGGTGTTAATCCTTCGGCTATTGGTTTTGATAAAAACGGGTTCCTTTGGACACTAAATAATGGAAATAAAATAAATAATATACCGGGTAGTATATATAAGATTGATGTCTCAATAAATTCTACTGTGGATTCTTTTATTTTTGAAAATACATTGAATATTTTTAATTCATCATTAAGATTTAATGAAAATAAAGATAGTATTTTTGTTTTATATAATGATGTTTATACATTTTCTGTTGAAGGAAATATTGTGCCTGAAAAAATTATATCTCAAAATGAAAGAAACATCTATGGAATGGATCTGGATAATCAAAAACAACATATCTTTTTGACAGATGTACTGAATTTTGCTGAAAAAGGGAAGGTATATATTTATACAAAAAAAGGTGATTTGCTTAAAACTCTGAATACAGGCTATCTGCCAAATTCGGTCGTTGTATATTAGTGGTTTTAAACTGGGGCAGCGCATTACATCAAATTTTGTATGTTCGTTAAGTAATTGATATTCAGTGGAACAAAAATATAATGCTAAATTGATGATTATCTGCTATTTGTCAATGACCAAAGCATTTTAAAAATAGAACACGGATGACACTGATTAAACTGATTTTCACAGATTTAATAAACTTATTATTGTTACCGTTGCTATGAAATGCCATTCATTATCAATACATTATTAAAGTGCGAAACGTCAATAACAATTACAATACTAACAATTTGACGTTATTGAAGAAGGCTGAAGAAGTCAGAGAAGATTTTTCCTCGCCCTTTCAAGATCTTCAACAGTATCTATTCCAAATCCCTGATATTCTGTTTCAAAAATATGGATCTTATATCCGTTTTCCATCCATCTCAATTGTTCCAGTTTTTCAGCTTTTTCAAGTTTTGATTCCTTAAGAGAAGTGATCGATTGCAATATTTTATTTCTATAGGCATAAATGCCTATATGTTTGTGAAATGAGTTTCCGGAGTCTTTATCTCTATAATAAGGAATAATCGATCTGCTGAAATATAATGCTTTATTATAAATGTCTTTGACCACTTTTACCGTATTAGGATCTGATATTTCAGCAGGATTATTGATATTAGTACATAATGTGGCAATTTCTATCCAATTATCATCTTTCATTTTCAGAGCCAAAAGATCTATTATTTCAGGATCGATAAAGGGTTCATCTGCCTGTATGTTCAAAATAACATCATCTTCCCAAAATTCTCTGCTTACCTGGGCGCATCGATCTGTACCAGATTTGTGTGAACTGAAGGTCATTTCTGCATTAGCACCGAAAGATGATGCTGTATCAATAATTTTCTGATCATCGGTAGCGATTATGATCTCATCAATATATTTTGCTTGTTGGACATTTTTATAAACTAGTTCCAATATTGTTTTATTTCCTATTTTTTCCAATACTTTGCCCGGTAATCTCGTTGAATTGTATCTGGCGGGTATTATTGCAATTATTTTTGACATTTTTTTAATGATTTATAACATATTACGAAAAAATATAATATATTTGCGTTTAAAAAACCGGTTTAATGCAAAACAAAAATACATTTTTTATTTACACTAAGATAATATTCTTTCTGTTTTTATCTTTAGATGCTTTTTCTCAAAGCATTACAAAGCCTGATTCGATAATTGTTTTCAGGAATTCCAGAGATGATTTGATGTTTGAATATAAGGTCGAAAAAGGGAATACGGTTTATAGTATTTCGAGATTTTTCAAAGTTGATATTATCCAGATTTATGGATACAATCCACGACTTCAAAGCAAACCTTTGGACGTGAATTCAAAAATAGTTATTCCGTTTAATCCTGATCTTTTATCCAATAGACTAAATGTTTCATCGGATGGTAAAATTAAGGTTTTTTACAGGGTAGGGGTTAAAGAAACTTTATTTAGTATAGCAAAAATTTATTTTCATAGATCAGTAAATGAATTGTACAAACTTAATAATTTAAGAAATAATATTATCAGCCCCGGCCAGTTGCTTTATGTTGGAAATATATATCCGGAAACAATTGATATTTCTAGTGAAAATAAAGTGAATAAAATATCTGAGGATAAAAATAAACAAGAACAGGAAAATATTGTTGAAGATGAGGAAGACGAAAGTGGCGTTCAAAAGGAAAAGCCTGTTTTTGTCAGAAAGATTGTGATAGAAGAAGATGATGATGTGAAAGATAGTATTGATGAAATCGAAATAGAAGACAGTACTTCAACTACTCTGATTAAAGAGAAAGAATTTGAAGACAATGGTCTTGCTATTTGGAATAAAGATTTAAATGTTAAAGGTGTTTTTGTATTAAATAATAATGCGAAATTATATACCTTGATGGAGTTATATAACCCGTTGGTGAACAAAAGAATAGTTGCAAAAGTTATTGGAAGGATACCGGATAATACCTATGCTGATAATGTAAAAGTAATACTTTCTCCTGAAGCTGCGAAAGCACTTAGGGCTATAGATCAGAGGTTTTTTGTAAGATATAAATATTTAAAATAATAAAATATGGCTTTAAAAAGCGGAATCGTGGGATTACCCAATGTAGGAAAATCTACTTTGTTCAATGCACTGACATCAGCAGGAGCATTGGCAGCAAATTTTCCTTTTGCAACTAAAGACCCGAATGTCGGAGTGATAACTGTTCCGGATAAAAGACTTGATGTGTTGAGTGAACTGGTGAATACTAAACATGAAGTTTATACTACAGTTGAGATAGTCGATATTGCGGGGCTTATCAAAGGAGCCAGCAAAGGTGAAGGTCTTGGCAATCAGTTTCTGGCAAATATCAGGGAAGTAGATGCGATCCTTCATGTTATACGTTGCTTCGATGATACGAATGTAGTGCATGTTGACGGTGATATTGATCCGGTAAGAGATAAGGAAATTATTGATACCGAATTGCTGCTAAAAGATATCGAAACTGTTGAGAAGAGAGTGGAGAAGTACAAAAAAAATGCTAAAAGCGGAGATAAAAAAGATATTCATAAACTGGAAATTGCTCAGAAAATTCTTTCTCATCTTGAAAATGAAAATCCGGGCAGAACTTTTAAGCCGGAAAATGAAGAGGAGGAAAATATTTTGAAAGAAATGATGCTTCTTACAAATAAACCGGTATTGTATGTGCTGAATGTAGATGAAGATTCTGTTGTCTCAGGAAATAAATACACCAAAGAACTTGAAGAGGCGGTAAAAAATGAAAATGCAGAAGTGATAAAGATCAGTGCGGCAATTGAAGCTGATTTGATAGGTTTTGATGATCCGGAAGAAAAACAAATGTTCCTGGAAGAAATGGGACTTGAGGAACCCGGAGTCAACAGAGTGATCAGGGCAAGTTATAAATTGCTGAATCTTATTACATTCTTTACAGCGGGTGAAAAAGAAACAAGAGCATGGACCGTGCATAAAGGAGCAAAAGCACCTCAGGCTGCCGGAGAGATCCATACGGATTTTGAAAAAGGATTTATTCGTGCAGAAGTGATAAAATATGAGGATTATGTCAAATACGGTTCAGAACATGCGGTCAAAGAAGCAGGAAAAATGAGTATAGAAGGTAAGGAATATGTAGTGCAGGACGGAGATGTCATGCATTTTAGATTTAATGTTTAAGCCCTGAATAATTTGGGTTAATCTGTTTTATTTTTCTTGATCCCATTCTCTTTTTTAGGTAATCTGCCTGCCTTGCGTAATTGGTCATGAATAATCCATTCCAGTTGTCCGTTGACACTGCGAAATTCATCATCAGCCCATTTGACTAATGCCTTATAAGTATCTTCATCAATTCTAAGAACAAAACTCTTTTTTTTAGACATTGTTTTTCAATATTTTATTTAAAGAGTACTCAAACGATGGTTTTTTCTTTATCTGAAGCAATACTTTTTCTCCGTTTTTCAATACCAACAGATAATTTGGAGTTCCTATCAAAAACTGTTTCATTTTTCCCTTTTTCCTTCTATTATTCTTTCCTGCATACATCAATTTTTTGACTTCCTTTTTGGATATTTGCTTGAAATAATCTATATCATTGGCATTGATGTTTTTCTTTTCCCCAGCTTTCCCTTTCAAATGAATTCCACTATTATCAATTGTAATTGAATATCCCAACAAAAAGATCATCAGGAAAATTATAAGAGTAAAAATAATCGCAACTGCTGAAACTGCAATAATGGAATCTTTATCAAAATCCTGATTTGGAATAACGCCGGATTGATAATAATGATACAATAAAGTGCAACCTGTAAGATCAATCAGCAAAACAATGGCGATGATCCATTGTTTTGCTGATTTGCTGACAGACACTTCTTCCGAATATAATATTTCATTAGCCATAATACATTATTTTAATATAAACTTCCAGTATTGACCACAGGTGAAACATCTTTGTCTGAAGTAAGAACAACCATTAAATTACTTACCATTTGAGCTTTGCGTTCTTCATCCAAATGTACAATCTGTTTACTTGACAATTCTTCCAAAGCCATTTCAACCATAGTGACAGCTCCTTCCACGATCTTTGTTCTCGCTGCGATTATTGCAACAGCCTGTTGTCTTTTCAACATCGCACTTGCTATTTCGGTAGCATAAGCAAGATAGTTGATTCTGCCTTCAAGGATTTCAATACCGGCGATTTTTAGTCTTTCAGAAACTTCATTTTCCAATTGTTTGTTTACTTCTTCACCTCCTTCTCTTAAGGTCAATTTGGCATCTTCATCTTCCAGATTGTCATAAGGATATATCCCTGCCAGTTTTCTTATTGCCGCTTCTGTTTGAATTCTTACAAAATGTTCATAGTCGTCTACTTCAAATGCAGCTTTAAATGTATTCCTTACTCTCCACACTACTACAGCTCCTATCATTATGGGATTACCTATTTTATCATTAACTTTGATCGGTTCACTATTGAAATTTCTTGCTCTCAATGAGATTTTCTTTTTTGACATAAAAGGGTTTACCCACCAAAATCCATTGTCTTTCAATGTGCCTTTGTAATCTCCGAATAATACCATTACCATCGATTCATTCGGATTGACTATCGTAAATCCCGGTAATAGGAAAAATGCAATTACAAATGATGTGATTATTAACCAAACAGGAAAATTGTTAAGTGCAAAGTAAATTCCGGCCGCTATAAGAATCAATACAAGTAATAAGATAATGTAACCGTTAATCTTTTTAGAATCTTTTTCGTTTTTCATATTTATTTGTTTTTAATTGGTGATATTAAAATGATATTACAAAGATATTAAAATAAATATAAAAAGTCAAGTGTTTATAGATGAAATATTAAAAAATATCGACGAATAAATTTAAAATTAACTATCATTTTAATAATATTTTAAATATTGATTTCAGGATTATAAGTATATATATTAAGAGAAATATTCAATTGAAACTCAATTATTTTAAGAAATTTAATATTTTTTTCTATTTTGCAGAATAAATTTTTAAAATCACTCGGACAGGATTTTTTCAATCAAAATGATTCTACCTGAGTAATTACATATTTTGAACAATTAAAACTTTTGCTATGAAACATTTTTTTTCATTTAAACCATTTGTCCTTTTTTTAGGGATAATATTGTATTCATCATTTTCTTTTTCACAATCTGCCATAGTAGATTTGAATGTTGACAAGATATATAATGAATTATCATTATTGAGAAATACTAATGATGCAAAACCTGTATCTTTACCCATGCCTGACGGGAAATATATAAAGTTTATTGCAAAAGAGAATAATACAATATCAGGTGAATTTAGAGTAGAATATCCTGATATTTTGTCATTTGATATTGTCGGAGTTGATAATCCGTTATTGCAAGGGGCTTTAACTATTACAAAAGATAAAATGTATGCTTCTATTCTTTCCGAAGACGGATTAATAGGTATATGGCCGTCAAAGAGTAGAGAAAGGGGTAAGTATAAAGTTTATATTGGAAATGACGATCCTGAATCCGGTAATATTCCAATGGTTTGTTCTTCAGACAATAGTGAAGAAAGAGATATTCTTAATATTAAGGATCAGGATAATTTTTCTTACAGAACATCCGGTTCAAATGGGGAAGTGTTAAGAACATACAGGTTGGTTTTGGTATGTACAGGGGAGTTTTATCAGGCAAACGGCAATTCCAACGGGGCTGTAAACAGTCTTATTACAGCAGTTGTGAACGGCTGGAATGTTATTTTAAAAAATAATCTTTCTATTAAATTCATTTTGTCAAGATCTCCCTATTTGTATAAAAACAAGAATACTGACCCTTTTATCCCTGATGGAGACGGTGGAAAATCGAGAACAACGCAGGCTGTGAATGCCATAAATTCAAAATTTAATAAAGCGGTATATGATATAGGACATGTTTTGCACAATCATAGTGTTCAGATGGATCCAAATGGTAAATGGGAGAATGGAGGGTTAGCGGCACTGGGAGTGGTTTGTAGTGATAGTAAATATTATGGTTCTGACGGTGGTCCGAGAAAGGCTGCCGGATGGAGTGGCTCTTATGATAACCAGGCTAACAGCTATATAGGTTTATCCGTTCATGAAGTCGGACATCAGTTTAATATGACTCATACTTTCAACGGCACAGGTGAATCCTGTACGGACAATATCTCTGATGTTTCAGCTTATGAAATTGGAAGTGGGACTACTTTAATGTCATACAACGGGATATGTTCCGATGCACAAAATATACCGTCATACGGTACGGAAGATGATTATTATCATATAAATAGTATTGAAAGGGCTCTATCATATATCAATACTTATGCATTATGTTCTACCGTGGATAGTACCGGCAATCATGCTCCTGAAGTAGAAGCCGGTAATTCATATACCATACCAAAAGGAACTCCGTTTTATCTAATGGGCGAAGCTTCTGATATTGATGGAGATCAACTGACTTATTGCTGGGAGGAATATGATGAAGACGGAACAGGTCATCCAACTCAGGGTATGATAGGCGCAAGTGCTGCCAATAGTACAAAAGCTCCGTTGTTCAGGTCTTATGCACCAACAACGGATCCCGTAAGATATTTTCCAAATAAGAATTTCATATTGGACGGGCAAAACAGGAATGTGGCTTTTGAAGCTCTGCCAAATGTTACCAGAACATTAAATTTTAAATTAACTGTTCGGGACAACTTTTATGGCGGGGGAGGAGTAGCCTGGGATGAAATGCAGGTTTCCGTGACAAGTGGATCAGGACCATTTGTGATAACATCACAAAATTCCAATACCGGTCTTACTGCTAATGGCTTAAATACGTTTGATCTGAAATGGAATGTAGCGAATACAAATAAATCTCCTGTTAATTGTAATGAAGTAGAAGTATATTTTTCAGTGGATGGAGGAAAATCATTTCCTTATTTTTTGGGAAAAACCCAAAACGACGGAAGTGTGTCTCTGTTGGTGCCCAATCTTCCTACAAATCAGGGAAGGATTATGCTTAAAGCATCCGGCAATATCTTTTTTGATATAAATAATAAGGATATAATAATAGAATCTACTTGTGAAGCAGTTGGTACTTCTTTTGTTCCCGATACAAATGTTGTTGGAGAAAATAATGGTGAAATTGACGAGAGACTTAATCTTCCTCTGGAACCTGTTTATGGT